>NZ_JBGWAB010000022.1:0-85198 GCF_041862025.1 Streptomyces sp. AB3(2024) | reverse complement strand
CAAACCTCCGCGCCTTAAAATAGTAACGGCTACAACCGCACCACCCTTGAGAGTGACACGGGGCCCGCCCGGCGGCAGAGCGAAGCCCGCGGCCCGGGCCCCTTTTTGTCCGTTGTCCCCCCTCGGATCCCTTAGGTTTGGAGGCGGCGGGGCACAACAGGACGGAAGAAGTGGGTTGATGTCCGAGATGAACGCAAACCAGGCCGCCGCGCGGAGCGCGTCGAACGAGGGTGGTGGCGGGCGACGGGCGGGACGTACGCGGCTTGACCGGACGCCGCAGTGGAACGCGCTCGGCAAGCACCGCGAAGAGCTGGGGCAGACGCATCTGCGGGAGCTGTTCGCGGCGGACCCGGAGCGCGGCACCAAGTACACCCTGGCGGCCGGGGACCTGCACATCGACTACGCGAAGCACCTCGTCACCGACGAGACGCTCGCGCTGCTGCGCGAACTGGCCGCGGCGACCGGCGTCGCCGGACTGCGCGACGCCATGTTCCGCGGCGAGAAGATCAACATCACCGAGGACCGGGCGGTCCTGCACACCGCGCTGCGCGCCCCGGAGAGCGCCGTCGTGAAGGTCGACGGCGAGGACGTCGTCCCGGAGGTGCACGCGGTCCTGCGCAAGATGGCGGCCTTCTCCGACCGGGTCCGGTCGGGGGAGTGGACGGGCCACACCGGCAAGCGCATCAGGAACGTCGTCAACATCGGCATCGGCGGCTCCGACCTCGGCCCGGCGATGGCGTACGAGGCCCTGCGGGCCTTCAGCGACCGCGACCTGACGGTGCGTTTCGTCTCCAACGTCGACGGCGCGGACCTGCACGAGGCCGTGCGCGACCTGGACCCGGCCGAGACGCTCTTCATCATCGCCTCGAAGACCTTCACCACCATCGAGACCATCACCAACGCCACCTCGGCGCGGAACTGGCTGCTCACGGAGCTGAAGGCCGGTGAAGAGGCCGTCGCCCGGCACTTCGTGGCGCTGTCGACCAACGAGGAGAAGGTCGCCGCGTTCGGCATCGACACGGCCAACATGTTCGGGTTCTGGGACTGGGTCGGCGGCCGCTACTCCTTCGACTCGGCCATCGGGCTCTCCCTGATGATCGCCATCGGCCCGGACCACTTCCGGCAGCTGCTGGACGGCTTCCACCTGATGGACGAGCACTTCCGCACGGCGCCGCCGGAGGAGAACGCGCCGCTGCTGATGGGCCTGTTGGGGATCTGGTACGGCAACTTCCACGACGCGCAGTCCCACGCGGTCCTGCCGTACAGCCACTACCTGTCCCGGTTCACGGCCTACCTCCAGCAGCTCGACATGGAGTCCAACGGCAAGTCGGTCGACCGCGACGGCGATCCGGTCGACTGGCAGACCGGCCCGGTCGTCTGGGGCACCCCCGGCACCAACGGGCAGCACGCGTATTACCAGTTGATCCACCAGGGCACGAAGCTGATCCCGGCGGACTTCATCGGCTTCGCCCGGCCGGTGGACGACCTGCTCCCCGGCCTTGTGGGCCAGCACGACCTGCTGATGGCCAACTTCTTCGCCCAGACGCAGGCCCTGGCCTTCGGCAAGACGCCGCAGGAGGTGCGCGCGGAGGGCGTCGCCGAGGAGCTCGTCCCGCACAAGACCTTCCGGGGCAACCACCCGACGACGACGATCCTCGCCCGCGAGCTGACCCCGTCGGTGCTGGGGCAGCTCATCGCCCTCTACGAGCACAAGGTGTTCGTCCAGGGGGCCGTGTGGAACATCGACTCCTTCGACCAGTGGGGCGTCGAGCTCGGCAAGGTCCTCGCCAAGCGGCTGGAGCCGGCCCTGGTGGAGGGGGCCGACGTGCCGGGCCTCGACCCCTCGACGCGGGCGCTCGTGGCCAGGTACCGGGAACTGCGCGGCCGCTGAGCCCTCCCGGAGTGAACGCGAAAGCGCCCCGCACCGACCGGTGCGGGGCGCTTTCGCGCGTTCAGGAGGCCGGGGAGTACATCCCGCTCGGCAGCTTGGCCGCCGCCGCCCGGTCCAGCAGCCACAGCGTGCGGCTGCGGCCGTAGGCCTCCGCGGCAGGGGCCTGGACCCCGCCCGCGCCGCCGAGCGCGACGGCCACCGCAGCGGCCTTGTCCTCGCCGGCCGCCAGCAGCCACACCTCGCGGGCCGCGCGGATCGCCGGGAGGGTCAGGGAGACCCGGGTGGGCGGGGGCTTCGGGGCGCCGTGCACACCGACGACGGTGCGCTCGGTCTCCCGGGCCGCCGGGTGCTCCGGGAACAGCGAGGCCACGTGAGTGTCCGGGCCGACGCCCAGCATCAGCACGTCGAAGGTGGGGACCGGACCGTGGTCCTCCGGCCCGGAGGCCCGCTCCAGCTCCGCCGCGTAGGCGGCCGCCGCGGCGTCCACGTCCGCCCCGTACGGGCCGTCGGAGGCGGGCATGACGTGCACCCGCGCGGGATCCACCGGGACGGAGTCCAGGAGGGCCTCGCGGGCCTGTACGTGGTTGCGCTCGGGGTCGTCGGCGGGGACGTAGCGCTCGTCGCCCCACCAGAGGTCGATGCGGGACCAGTCGACCGCGTCCCGGGCGGGGGCGACGGAGAGGGCCGCGAGCAGGCCGTTGCCGTTGCGGCCGCCGGTCAGGACCACGGAGGCGCTGCCACGGGCGGCCTGCGCGTCCACGATCTTCGTGATGAGCCGGGCCGCCGTGGCCTGGGCCATCAGCTCCTTGTCCCGGTGGACGACGACCTGGGGAGTCGTCATACCCATGTGCTGCCGCCTTCTTGGTAGTTCGGGTCGTGCGGTGGTTCCGGTCCGGGGCGGAGCACCGGGGAACGGGTGAAGGGCGGGGCGGGGAGCCGCTCCGCCCTTCACCGGTACCGCTACTTGGCCGGGGCCTTCTTCGCCGCCTTGGCGGCGGGCTTGGCCGGGGCCACGGCCGGAGCCTCGGGCTCCGCCTCGGCCGGAGCCGCGGCGGCGGCCGGGGCGGCCGCCTCCAGGCGGGCCACGCCGAACTTCAGCGAGGCCTCGTAGGTGTTGTCCGGGTCCAGCCGGCGAAGCTCCTCCGCCAGCAGCTCGGCCGTGTCCCGGCGCTTGAGCGCCACCGCGCGGTCGGGCTGCCCCGGCATGCACAGCGTCGCCAGCGAGCCGTCCGCCCGGTCCAGGACGATCGTGCCGTCCTTGGTCTCCAGCCGTACGGCGGTCAGCCCCGGCCCGCCGGAGCGGGCGCGGTGGACCGGCACCCCGAGACGGTCCGCGAGCCACATGGCCAGCAGCTCGCAGCTCGGGTTCTCGTCCTCGCCCTCGACGGTCGCCGAGTCGACCGACAGGTTCTGCTGGTCCAGTGCGGCGGCCAGCATCGAACGCCACGGGGTGATCCGGGTCCAGGACAGGTCGGTGTCACCCGGGGCGTACGCCGCCGCCCGCTCGCCGAGCGCGGCGACGGGCTTCTCGGAGGAGTACGTGTCCGTGATCCGGCGCTGTCCCAGCGCGCCCAGCGGGTCGCCCGCCAGGTCCGCGGGAGCGCCCTCGGGCCACCAGACGACCACGGGGGCGTCGGGCAGCAGGAGCGGGAGCACCACCGACTGGGCGTGGTTGACCAGTTCGCCGTGCAGGCGGAGCACGACCGTCTCCCCGCTGCCCGCGTCCGCCCCGACGCGGAGCTCCGCGTCGAGGCGGGCGTCACGGCGGCTGCGCGGGGAACGGCTGACCCGCTTGACCACGACGACGATCCGCGAGGGGTGTTCGTGGGACGCGTCGTTCGCCGACTTGAGCGCGTCGTACGCGTTCTCCTCGTCGGTCACGATCACCAGCGTGAGGACCATGCCGATGGCCGGCGTGCCGATGTCCCGGCGCGCCTGCACCAACGCGGCGTTGATCTTGCTGGAGGTGGTCTCCGTGAGGTCGATCTTCATGGCCGGCGCCAGCTCCGTCCGTCTCGTGCGAGCATCTCGTCCGCCTCGACCGGCCCCCAGGTGCCCGCCGGGTACTGCGCGGGCTTGCCGTGCTTGTCCCAGTACTCCTCGATCGGGTCGAGGATGTTCCAGGACAGCTCGACTTCCTGGTGACGCGGGAAGAGGTTCGCGTCGCCGAGGAGGACGTCGAGGATGAGCCGCTCGTACGCCTCGGGGCTGGACTCGGTGAAGGACTCGCCGTAGGCGAAGTCCATCGTGACGTCCCGGACCTCCATGGAGGTGCCCGGCACCTTGGAGCCGAAGCGGACGGTCACGCCCTCGTCCGGCTGGACCCGGATGACCAGGGCGTTCTGCCCCAGCTCCTCGGTCGCGCCCGACTCGAACGGCAGGTACGGCGCCCGCTTGAAGACCACGGCGATCTCGGTCACCCGGCGGCCCAGGCGCTTGCCCGTCCGCAGGTAGAAGGGGACGCCCGCCCAGCGGCGGTTGTTGATCTCCAGGCGGATGGCCGCGTAGGTGTCGGTCTTCGACTTGGGGTCGATGCCGTCCTCTTCGAGGTACCCGACGACCTTCTCGCCACCCTGCCAGGCCGCCGAGTACTGGCCGCGCACGGTGTGCTTGCCCAGGTCCTCGGGCAGCTCCACGGCGGTCAGCACCTTGAGCTTCTCGGCCACCAGCGCCTTGGGGTGGAAGGAGCCCGGCTCCTCCATCGCGGTCAGCGCCAGCAGCTGGAGCAGGTGGTTCTGGATGACGTCGCGCGCGGCGCCGATACCGTCGTAGTAGCCGGCCCGGCCGCCGATGCCGATGTCCTCCGCCATGGTGATCTGCACGTGGTCGACGTACGACCGGTTCCAGATCGGCTCGAACATGGTGTTGGCGAAGCGGAGCGCCAGGATGTTCTGGACGGTCTCCTTGCCGAGGTAGTGGTCGATCCGGAAGACCTCGTCACGGGGGAAGACCTCGTGGACGACCTTGTTGAGCTCTTCCGCGCTCTTGAGGTTGTGGCCGAAGGGCTTCTCGATGACGGCGCGCCGCCAGGAGCCTTCCTTCTGCGCCAGACCGTGGTCCTTGAGCTGCTGGACCACCTTGGGGAAGAACTTCGGGGGCACGGAGAGGTAGAAGGCGAAGTTGCCGCCCGTCCCCTGTGCCTTGTCGAGTTCCTCGATGGTGGCCTTCAGGGTCTCGAAGGCCGCGTCGTCGTCGAAATCGCCCTGGACGAACCGGCAGCCCTGGACCAGCTGCTGCCAGACCTCTTCGCGGAAGGGGGTGCGGGAGTGCTGCTTGACAGCGTCGTGCACCTCCTGGGCGAAGTCCTCGTCCTGCCACTCGCGGCGGGCGAAGCCGATCAGGGAGAAGCCCGGCGGCAGCAGGCCGCGGTTCGCCAGGTCGTAGACGGCGGGCATCAGCTTCTTGCGCGACAGGTCACCCGTAACGCCGAAAATGACCAGGCCGGACGGCCCCGCGATGCGCGGGAGCCGCCGGTCCTGTGCGTCACGAAGCGGGTTCGCTCCGTTCACCGACAAAATACTCAGTCCTCCGCGGGGGCGAGGCGCTTGAGCTCCGCCTCGGTCGACTTCAGCAGGTCGTTCCACGACGCCTCGAACTTCTCGACGCCTTCGTCTTCGAGCAGCTGCACCACATCGTCGTACGGGATGCCCAGCTTCGCGACCGCGTCGAGCTCGGCGCGAGCCTGCTCGTACGTGCCGCGGATGGTGTCGCCGGAGACCTCGCCGTGGTCGGCGGTGGCCTCCAGGGTTGCCTCGGGCATGGTGTTGACGGTGCCGGGGGCGACCAGGTCCACCACGTACAGGGTGTCCTTGTACGCCGGGTCCTTGACGCCGGTCGAGGCCCACAGCGGGCGCTGCTTGTTGGCGTGCGCCCGGTCCAGGGCCGCCCAGCGCTCGGAGGAGAAGACCTCTTCGTAGGCCTCGTAGGCCAGACGGGCGTTGGCGAGGGCCGCCTTGCCCTTCAGGGCCTTCGCCTCGTCGGTCCCGATGCCGTCGAGGCGCTTGTCGATCTCGCTGTCCACGCGGGACACGAAGAAGGAGGCGACCGAGTGGATCTCGGAGAGGTCCAGGCCGGCGGCCTTCGCCTTCTCCAGGCCCGCCAGGTACGCGTCCATGACCGCGCGGTAGCGCTCCAGCGAGAAGATCAGCGTGACGTTGACGCTGATCCCCCGGCCGATGACCTCGGTGATCGCCGGCAGGCCGGCCTCGGTCGCCGGGATCTTGATCAGGGTGTTCGGGCGGTCCACCAGCCAGGCGAGCTGCTTGGCCTCGGCGATGGTCGCCGTGGTCTCGTGCGCCAGGCGCGGGTCGACCTCGATCGACACGCGGCCGTCCTGGCCCTCGGTCGCGTCGAAGACGGGGCGCAGGATGTCGGCGGCGTCGCGGACGTCCGCCGTGGTGATCATCCGGATCGCCTCGTCGACGGTGACCTTGCGGGCGGCGAGGTCGGCGAGCTGCTGCTCGTAACCGTCACCGCTGCTGATCGCCTTCTGGAAGATCGACGGGTTGGTGGTGACACCGACCACGTGGCTCTGGTCGATGAGCTCGGCGAGGTTGCCGGACGTGATGCGCTTGCGGGACAGGTCGTCCAGCCAGATCGCCACGCCCTCGTCGGAGAGGCGCTTGAGTGCGTCTGTCATGGGAATTGCATCTCCTACTTGGTTCTGGTGCCGGACTCAGCGCGCGGCGGCGGTGATGGAGGCCTTGGCGGCTGCGGTCACGGCTTCGGCGGTGAGGCCGAACTCGCGGTACAGGACGGCGCCGTCGGCGGAGGCACCGAAGTGCTCCAGCGAGACGATCCGGCCCGCGTCACCGACGTAACGGTGCCAGGTCAGGCCGATGCCGGCCTCGACCGCGACTCGCGCCCTGACGGAGGGCGGCAGAACGCTGTCCTTGTACTCCTGGTCCTGCTCCTCGAACCACTCGACCGAAGGCATCGAGACCACGCGCGCCGGAACGCCCTCGGCCTGCAGCGCCTCGCGCGCGGCGACGGCGAGCTGGACCTCGGAACCGGTGCCGATGAGCACGACCTGCGCGGGGCCGCCCTCGGCCTCGAACAGCACGTACCCGCCCTTGGCGGCGTCCTCGTTGCGCTCGTAGGTCGGCACGCCCTGGCGGGTCAGCGCCAGACCGTGCGGGGCGCCCTTGCCGAACACCTTGGTGTGGCGGCGCAGGATCTCGCGCCAGGCGATGGCGGTCTCGTTCGCGTCGGCCGGACGGACGACGTTCAGACCCGGGATGGCGCGCAGCGCGGCGACGTGCTCGACCGGCTGGTGGGTCGGGCCGTCCTCGCCGAGGCCGATGGAGTCGTGCGTCCACACGTACGTCACCGGCAGGTGCATCAGCGCGGACAGGCGGACGGCGTTGCGCATGTAGTCGGAGAACACCAGGAAGGTGCCGCCGTAGATGCGGGTGTGGCCGTGCAGGGCGATGCCGTTCATGGCCGCGGCCATGGAGTGCTCGCGGATGCCGAAGTGGATGGTGCGGCCGTACGGGTCGGCCTCCGGCAGCGGGTTGCCCTTCGGCAGGAACGAGGAGTTCTTGTCGATGGTGGTGTTGTTGGAGCCGGCCAGGTCGGCCGAGCCGCCCCACAGCTCCGGGATGATCGCGCCGAGCGCTTCGAGGACCTTGCCGGAGGCGGCGCGGGTGGCGACGCCCTTGCCGGTCTCGAAGACGGGGAGCTTGTCCTCCCAGCCGGCGGGCAGCTCGTTGGCGTTGACGCGGTCGAACTCGGCGGCGTGCTGCGGGTTGGCGGTGCGCCAGGCGGAGAACTCCTTCTCCCAGGCGGCGCGGGCGTCACGGCCGCGGTCCCCGAGGGCGCGGGTGTGGGCGATGACCTCGTCGGAGACCGCGAAGGTCTGCTCCGGGTCGAAGCCGAGCACGCGCTTGGTCGCGGCGACCTCGTCGTTGCCGAGGGCCGAGCCGTGGGAGGCCTCGGTGCCCTGGGCGTGCGGGGCCGGCCAGGCGATGATCGAGCGGGCCGCGATGAAGGACGGACGCTCCGTCTCGGCCTTGGCGGCCTGGAAGGCCTCGAACAGCGCCTTCGGGTCGAGGTCGCCGTTGGCCTGCGGGGCCACGCGCTGGACGTGCCAGCCGTACGCCTCGTAGCGCTTCAGGGTGTCCTCGGAGACGGCGGTCTCGGTGTCGCCCTCGATGGAGATGTGGTTGTCGTCCCACAGCAGTACGAGGTTGCCGAGCTTCTGGTGGCCGGCCAGCGCGGACGCCTCGTGGGAGATGCCCTCCTGGAGGCAGCCGTCGCCCGCGATCGCGTAGACCATGTGGTCGAACGGGGAGGTGCCGGTGGCCGCCTCCGGGTCGAACAGACCGCGCTCGTAGCGGGCGGCCATGGCCATGCCCACCGCGTTGGCGATGCCCTGGCCCAGCGGGCCGGTGGTGGTCTCGACGGCGGCCGTGTGGCCGTACTCCGGGTGTCCGGGGGTCTTGGAGCCCCAGGTGCGGAACGCCTTGAGGTCGTCCAGCTCCAGGCCGAAGCCACCCAGGTAGAGCTGGGTGTAGAGGGTCAGGGACGAGTGCCCCGCGGAGAGCACGAAACGGTCACGGCCGACCCACTCGGGGTCCGCCGGGTCGTGCCGCATGACCTTCTGGAAGAGGGTGTACGCGGCGGGGGCCAGGCTCATCGCCGTACCGGGGTGGCCGTTTCCGACCTTCTGGACCGCGTCCGCGGCCAGGATGCGGGCGGTGTCGACGGCCCGCTGGTCCAGTTCGGTCCATTCGAGCTCTGTGGTGGTCGGCTTGGTGCTCACCGTTGGTCAGGGCTCCTCTCCACATGTTGTATTCCCGGTGACGAACGACGCACCGGCGCGATTCCGAGCCTACCCCCGCGAGGGGGTGCGGCTATTCGAGTGCAGACAGTGCGTCGCCGGGTCGGTGCCCCTTGTTCATCCGGCGTCCGCGCGCGTGAACCGTCCGTCCGGTCCGATCCGCCCAACACGAGACGACCCCCGCGCGGGGCGACGCAAGTGCAACGTCTAGAGTGGCGTGGTACGCGCAAGCCTTTACCGGGCCTTCATGTCCTGAAGGGTCCGAGTCGGAGCTTGCTGGATTCTCTCTCAGGGGTGTGCGTGACGGCCGTCGAATCCCGTCCAGCGGGGGTGCTCGGGACGAGCCCCGGTCACCGGCCGTTCGGGGCCCGGGTCATGGCTTTCGTGGCATTGACCAAGCCGCGGATCATCGAACTTCTGCTGATCACCACAGTGCCGGTGATGTTCCTCGCCGAGCAGGGCGTGCCGCCGATGTGGCTGGTGCTCGCCACCTGCTTCGGCGGCTACCTCTCCGCGGGCGGCGCCAACGCGCTGAACATGTACATCGACCGCGACATCGACGCGCTGATGGACCGTACGGCGCAGCGTCCGCTGGTGACCGGCATGGTGAGCCCCCGCGAGTGCCTGGTCTTCGGCATCTCGCTCGGCGTGATCTCCACCCTGTTCTTCGGTCTGCTGATCAACTGGCTGTCGGCCGCGCTCTCGCTCGGCGCGCTCCTCTTCTACGTCGTGGTGTACACGATGCTGCTCAAGCGGCGCACGGCGCAGAACATCGTCTGGGGCGGGATCGCCGGCTGCCTTCCGGTCCTCATCGGCTGGTCGGCCGTCAAGAACGAGGTCTCCTGGGCCGCGGTCATCCTCTTCCTCGTCATTTTCTTCTGGACGCCGCCGCACTACTGGCCGCTGTCGATGAAGGTGAAGGACGACTACGCGCGCGTCGGCGTGCCGATGCTGCCGGTCGTGGCGGGCAACAAGGCCGTGGCCAAGCAGATCGTCCTCTACAGCTGGGTGATGGTGGCGGTATCGCTGCTGCTGACCCCGCTGGGGTACACCGGCTGGTTCTACACCTCGGTCGCCCTGGTGGCCGGCGGCTGGTGGCTGTGGGAGGCGCACGCGCTGAGCGCCCGCGCCAAGGCCGGGGTGACGGGTGCGAAGCTCAAGGAGATGCGGCTGTTCCACTGGTCCATCACCTATGTGTCGCTCCTCTTCGTCGCCGTGGCCGTGGATCCCTTCCTCCGCTGATTACTCGCCGGTAGCATGCCGTTCATGGCAGAGACCGCGGAGACCGCAGACACCGCAGCAGACAAGAAGCAGGCCCGCAGGGCGGCGAAGCTGGCCCGAGAGATCGGCGCGTTCGCCAAGCAGCACGGCGGCGCCGAGGGCCACCTCGCCCACATCGGCCAGGCCGGCACCCGCATCGTGCTCGTCGGCACGGACGGCGGCTGGGGCGACCTGGTCGCCCGGACGCACACCGTGGCCCGGCTGGCCGCCGAGCAGGCCGGGCTGACCCTCCACGACGAGTTCGACGGAGAGTTCGCCGCCCGCGTCCGGACCGGCCCGTACGAGTGGACCCGCATGGCGGGAATCCAGGTGGGCGGCCCGGCCAACCCGGCGTAGCCCCGCGGCCGACCGCGCCCCGGTCCACGGCCCGTGGGCTCCCGGGCCGAAGGGGCGCGCCGCGCGCCCCGGGGCGAACGGCGCCGCGCGCCCCGGGGCGAACGGGCCCGCGAAGGCTCGGTCAACAGCGCGAGCACAACCAACTGCCCCGCTCACCCGTTAGGACCGTGGAACCCGCTTCCTCACGTCCGCAACGGGATGCCCGGATGATCGAAACGCCGCCCCTGGTGGACCAGCACTGCCACGGAGTGCTCCGCACGGAGCTGGGACTCGCCACGTTCGAGGCCCAGCTGACCGGCGCGGCCGGCCCGCCCGCCGCCGGTACCACCTTCTTCGACACCCAGGCCGGCTTCGCCGTGCGCCGCTGGTGTCCGCCGCTGCTCGGGCTGGAGCCCCACTGCGCGCCCGCCCGCTACCTGGCCCGGCGACGCGAACTCGGGCCCGCGGAGACCGGGCGGCGGCTGCTGCGCGGCTCCGGGGTGGGTGCCTACCTGGTCGACACGGGGGCGTCCGGGGACCTCACCGGACCCAAGGAACTGGCACTCACCGGGGAGGCGGAGGCCTTCGAGGTGGTCCGGCTGGAACTGCTCGCCGAGCGGGCCGCCGACACCTCCGGGACCGTCGCGGCCTTCCTGGCCAACCTGGGCGGCGCCGTCCACCGCGCCGCTGCCTCGGCCGTCGCCTTCGGCTGCGGGGCCGCCACCGGATACGCCCGCGCGCTCGCGGACGACCCGAGCCCGCCGGGCCCCGGTGAGGTGCGCGGGGCCGCCGGGCGGTGGCTGGCCGGGCGGGCCGGGGGAGGGGCCGTACGGGACCCCGTACTCCTGCGGCACCTGTTGTGGAGCGCCGTGAGCTGCGGGCTGCCGGTCCAGCTGCACACCGGTGCGCGGGAGCCCGGGGCGCTGACCGGGTTCGTACGGGCCACCGAGGGCCTGGGGACGCAGCTGGTGCTGCTCGGCGGGTACCCGTACCACCGGCACACGGCCGGGCTGGCCGCGGCGCATCCGCACGTCCACGCCGATCTCGGACCCGCCCTCGGGGCGACGGGTGCCCGCGCCGCCGCCGTCCTGGCCGAGCTGCTGGAACTCGCGCCCTTCGGGAAGCTGCTGTTCTCCAGCGGGGGCCGGCGCCTGCCGGAGCTGCACGCGGTCGGCGCGCTGGTGTTCCGGGAGGCGCTGGGCCGGGTCCTGGGCGGCTGGGTCGCCGACGGGGCCTGGTCCTGGCGGGACGCGGACCGGGTGGCGGCGATGGTCGCGGCCGGCAACGCCCGGCGCGTCTACCGGCTGGACGAGCGGGGCTGAGGACGGCCGCCGCCGGCCCGGAGGCCGGGGCGGCCGGGAGGGGTCAGACCGCGGAGAGCTGCGCGTCGTCCCGCGCCGGGGCTTCCGCCCGGTCGGCGGAGCGCTCGCGCAGGCTCAGCACCACGCGGAGCACGGAGATCCAGACCAGGCAGGAACCCAGCATGTGCACGGCGACCAGCACCTCGGGCACGTCCGTGAAGAACTGGACGTAGCCGACGGCCCCCTGGGCGAGCAGTACGACCAGCAGGTCACGGGCGCGCGCCCGGGTGTCGTCGGGGGCGTCCACGACGCGCAGCACCAGCCACATCGCGACGGCGAGCGCGCAGACCAGCCAGGCGGCGATCGCGTGCACGTGCGCGGTGGTGGCCCAGTCGAACGGCATGCGCTTGATGTCGCTGCTGTCGCCGGCGTGCGGGCCGGAGCCCGTGACGACCGTACCGGCCGCGATCAGCACCAAGGTGGTCGCGACCAGCGCCCAGGAGAGCTTGCGCACCGGACCGGGCACGCGCGGACGGGGGGCCGTGTCGCCCTCGCCGGTGCGCTGCCAGGTGACGGTGGTGACGGTGATCAGGCTGGTGGCGAGGAGGAAGTGGCCGGCCACGCTGTAGGGGTTGAGCCCCGTCAGGACGGTGATGCCGCCCAGGACCGCGTTGCCCATCACGAGCGCGAACTGGAGCCAGCCGAGCCGCGTCAGCGAGTGCCGCCAGGGCGTGGCCGAGCGGGCCGCGAGGATGATCCCGCCGACGGCCGCGCAGAGCACGTAGGCCAGCATGCGGTTGCCGAACTCGATGGCCCCGTGGAAGCCCTGCGCCTGCGTCACGACCAGGCTCTCGTCGGTGCACTTGGGCCAGGTGTCGCAGCCGAGACCGGATCCGGTCAGCCGCACGGCGCCACCGGTGACGACGATGAGCACGCTCATGACGAGCGCGGCGAGCGCGGCGCGCCGGACGGTCCGGGGTGACGGGGTCCAGCGGCTGGCGAGGTATGCGAAGGGGTTCAACACGGCCCCTATCGTAAAGGCCGCCTTGTGCAAACTTTCACGAGGGGGTGGCGGCGGGTGAGTCCGGCCCGATGACCAGGCGGAACCTGGCTCCGGCCGGGTCGCCCTCCGCGTGCCACCAGACGCGGACCCGCCACAGCGCGCCGTCGCCCGGGTAGGCCGCGGAGTCCATGAACCCCCGTACCAATTCGGCCGTAACGTCCTCTGCCGTCCGGTTCCTCACCTCCGCCGAGTCGCGCCACGGCGCGGGCTGCGCGGCCCACAGCCCGTCCGGCCCGCGCACCTCGATCCGCCACACCGCGAGCCACGGCGTGACCTCCAGCATCGTCACCACCTGCTCGGCGTCCAGCCCCAGCCGGGCGGCGATCTCCGCCTCCGCCACGCCCTGGATCCGGGCCGCCACCACCGCCTGCGGGAGCAGCCGTTCCGGCAGCAGCCCCTCGGTCCGCAGGCCTGCCAGCGACTCGAAGGTCAGGAAGCGCAGCCGCAGTTCCAGCTGGCGGCCGATGTGGTCCAGGGCCTCCTCGGCCTCCTGCGCCTCCTCGGGCGCGGGGGCGGCGAGCAGCATCCGGCGGAAACCGGCCTCGGCGTCCACCGCCCAGGCGACCGCGTCGGAGGCGAAGCCCAGCTCGGCGAGGCGGTCCCCGAGGAAGACCTTGGCCTGCGCGAGCCCCCGCCGGTTGACGGGGTCGTGCTGGTCGAGGGAGGCCCACACCTCCACGGCGGCCCGGGTCAGATCGCGGGCACGCTCCCCGGCCGCCCGTTCCATGGTGCTCGGGCCGCTCTCGCCGCCCGCGCCCAGCGGATACCGGGGCAGCCGGTCCGCGTCGCTCAGCGGCCAGGCCAGCCAGACCCCCTGGTTGATCAGACCCCGGGCGTACCACCGGGCGTACTCCGGCGCGTGCCCGGCGGCCTGCCGCGCGTGCCGCAGCCCCTCCTCGATGGCGGCCAGCGCCCCGGCCCGGTCCCCGGCCGTGAACCGGCGGGCCGCGAGGTCCCCCAGGCGCAGCCCGAGCCGGGCCGCGCAGTCGGCATCGGTCCGGGCGGGCTCGCGCAGCGCCCCGATCAGCTCGGCCAGCAGCCGGTCGCCCTCCTCGGGATCCGCGTGCGCGGCCCCCGAGCGGATCCGCGCCCACTGTTCGTCCAGCCGCAGAACGGCCTCCCGCTGCGCCATGCCCGTCCCCCGGGGTCCCGATCGTCGTGTGTCATCGATGAGGGGAGGCGGTCAACCTCCCGCCTGACCAACGCACGGCGGACGGGATTCACTCCCAGCGGAAGAACTTCGCGGCGGCGCCCAGTCCCAGCACGGCCCAGACGGCCAGGACCGCCGCGTCGCCCCAGGGCAGCGCGCTCCCGTGCCGGAGCACCTCGCGCAGGCCGTCGGAGAGGGCCGAGATCGGCAGCAGTCCCAGCGCGGACTGCACGGCGCCGGGGAACTTCTCCAGCGGCACGATCACCCCGCCGCCGACCAACAGGAGGAGGAACACCAGGTTGGCGGCGGCCAGCGTGGCCTCGGCCCTGAGGGTGCCCGCCATGAGCAGTCCGAGCCCGGAGAACGCGGCCGTACCGAGCAGCAGCAGGGCGGCGACCGACAGCGGGTTCCCCTGCGGGGACCAGCCCAGCGCGAGGGCGATCACCGTCAGCAGGGCGACCTGGAGGACCTCGGTGACCAGCACCGACAGGGTCTTGGAGGTCATCAGCGCCCAGCGCGGCAGCGGGGAGGCCCCGAGCCGCTTGAGGACCCCGTAGCGGCGGTCGAAGCCGGTGGCGATGGCCTGCCCGGTGAAGGCGGTGGACATCACGGCGAGCGCGAGGACGCCCGGCGCGAGGAAGTCGACGGACTTCCCGGCACCCGTGTCCACGATGTCCACGGCGGAGAACAGGGTCAGCAGCAGCGCCGGGATGATCACGGTGAGCAGCAGCTGCTCCCCGTTGCGCAGCAGCATCCGGGTCTCCAGTGCCGTCTGCGCGACGATCATGCGGGACACGGGCGCGGCCCCCGGGCGGGGGGTGAACGTACCGGCGCTCATGGACGCAGCTCCTTACCGGTGAGCTCCAGAAAGACGTCTTCGAGGGTGTGCCGCTCCACCGAGAGGCTGCTGGGCAGCACCCCGTGCTGGGCGCACCAGGAGGCGACGGTGGCCAGCAGCTGCGGGTCCACCTCGCCGGTGACCCGGTAGGCGCCCGGGGTGAGCTCGGCGGCCTGGGTGCCGTCGGGCAGGGCCTTGAGGAGGGAGGCGAGGTCGAGGGAGGGGCGGCCGGTGAAGCGCAGGGTGTTCTCGGCGCCGCCGCGGCACAGCTCCTCGGGGCTGCCGTGGGCGATGACCCGGCCGGCGTCCATGATGGCGACCTCGTCGCAGAGCTGTTCGGCCTCGTCCATGTGGTGGGTGGTGAGGACGACGGTGACCCCGTCGGAGCGCAGTTCCCGTACGAGGTCCCAGGTCGCGCGGCGGGCCTGCGGGTCGAGGCCGGCGGTGGGCTCGTCCAGGAAGACCAGCTCCGGGCGGCCGACGACGGCCAGGGCCAGGGCGAGCCGCTGCTGCTGGCCGCCGGAGAGCCGGCGGTAGGGGGTGCGGCCGCAGCCGCCGAGGCCGAGGCGTTCCACGAGGGTGTCCACGTCCAGCGGGTGCGCGTGGAGCCTGGCCACGTGGCGGAGCATCTCCACGGCGCGGGCGCCGGAGTAGACCCCGCCGGACTGGAGCATGACGCCTATCCGCGGGCGCAGGGCCTCGGCGCGGGCGACCGGGTCGAGACCGAGGACGCGGACGGTGCCGGCGTCGGGGCGGACGTAGCCCTCGCAGGTCTCCACGGTGGTGGTCTTGCCCGCGCCGTTGGGGCCGAGGACCGCGGTGACGCGGGCGCGGGGGACGGTGAGGTCGAGGCCGTCCACGGCGGTTTTGGTGCCGTACCGCTTCACCAGTCCGCGGATCTCCACGGCGGGGTCGTTGCTCATGGTGGGTGAGTCTACGGAGGCCGCCGGGGGGTCCCCGATCCTGGGGGTGAGGGGTCAGGGGCCCGGCGGACGGTGACCTCCACCGTTCCCGCGGGGCCCGCGGGCCCCGCGGGGGAGCGGCCGGAATGTCCGTCCTGCGGCCGCCGGTGGCGGTTTTCGTGGCGTTCGGATTCGAACATCGCGCCGCGGACACGGTTCTTTTCGGTCCTGCGGTCACGGTCGGCCCAGTCTGTTTCCGTGATCTTTTCCCGAATCTCGCGTTCACCGCTTCCGGCCACGGTGTGGGTGGAGGCTCGCTGGTGGGAGCCCTTTACCGGTTCCCCGGAGGGGCTCGGCATGAATGCGGATCGATCCGCTCCGTTTCACTCTCCGTCGACAAATTAGGTAACCCTTAGTGATGGATGCCACCAGGCGTGGCCTCCGTCACGGCTTGTCGGAGCTCGCTTAATTACGCAACAATGGCGTTGTGAAATACGGCGAACGGATGAGCGAGGCCCCTCAGGGGGAGCTCGCGACCGGGGAGCGGTCAACCCGCAACCGGGTCGCGCGGTCCATCCTGGACCACGGCCCCTCCACCGTCGCCGACCTCGCGCAGCGTCTCGGCCTCACCCAGGCCGCCGTCCGCCGCCACCTCGACGCGCTCGTCGCCGACGACGTGGTCGCACCCCGTGAGCAGCGCGTGTACGGCGCACGCACCCGGGGCCGGCCCGCCAAGGTCTTCGCGCTCACCGACTGCGGCCGCGACGCCTTCGACCAGTCCTACGACACCCTCGCCGCGGACGCCCTGCGCTGGATCGCGCAGTCCGTCGGCGGGGGCGAGCAGGGGGAGGCGGCCGTCGCCGCCTTCGCCAAGGCGCGCATGGAGGCGCAGGCGCAGACCTACCGGGAGTCCGTCGACGCGGCCGCCCCCGCGGACCGCGCCGAGGCCCTTGCCAGGGCGTTGACCGTGGACGGGTACGCTGCTACGGCGAAGAGCGCTCCCGGTCCGCACAGCGGTGAACAGCTCTGTCAGCACCACTGCCCGGTCGCACACGTCGCCGAGCAGTTCCCGCAGCTCTGCGAGGCGGAGACCGAGGTCTTCTCGCGCCTGCTCGGGACGCATGTGCAGCGCCTCGCCACGATCGCCCACGGCGACGGGGTGTGCACCACGTTCATTCCGCGAAGCGCCACACAGACCGACACATCAGTATCTGCAAGAACGGCCGGGAGGAACCCCGCATGACCACGGAGACTGCTCACCCTGAGCTCGATGGCCTGGGCACCTACGAATACGGCTGGGCCGACTCCGACGCGGCCGGTGCCGCTGCCAAGCGGGGTCTGTCCGAGGAGGTCGTCCGCGACATCTCGGCGAAGAAGTCCGAGCCGGAGTGGATGCTGAACCTCCGCCTCAAGGGCCTCAAGCTGTTCGGCAAGAAGCCCATGCCCAACTGGGGTTCCGACCTCTCCGGCATCGACTTCGACAACATCAAGTACTTCGTGCGTTCCACCGAGAAGCAGGCCGCTTCGTGGGAGGACCTGCCGGAGGACATCAAGAACACGTACGACAAGCTCGGCATCCCGGAGGCGGAGAAGCAGCGCCTCGTCGCCGGTGTCGCGGCCCAGTACGAGTCCGAGGTCGTCTACCACCAGATCCGCGAGGACCTGGAGGAGCAGGGCGTCATCTTCCTCGACACGGACACCGCGCTCAAGGAGCACCCGGAGCTCTTCCAGGAGTACTTCGGCACGGTCATCCCGGTCGGCGACAACAAGTTCGCGTCGCTGAACACCGCGGTGTGGTCCGGCGGCTCCTTCATCTACGTCCCCAAGGGCGTGAAGGTCGACATCCCGCTCCAGGCCTACTTCCGTATCAACACGGAGAACATGGGCCAGTTCGAGCGGACGCTGATCATCGTCGACGAGGACGCGTACGTCCACTACGTCGAGGGCTGCACCGCCCCGATCTACTCCTCGGACTCGCTGCACAGCGCCGTGGTCGAGATCATCGTGAAGAAGGGCGGCCGCTGCCGCTACACGACCATCCAGAACTGGTCGAACAACGTCTACAACCTGGTCACCAAGCGCGCCGTGGCGTACGAGGGCGCGACCATGGAGTGGATCGACGGCAACATCGGTTCCAAGGTCACCATGAAGTACCCGGCCGTCTACCTGATGGGCGAGCACGCCAAGGGCGAGACGCTCTCCATCGCCTTCGCGGGCGAGGGCCAGCACCAGGACGCCGGCTCCAAGATGGTCCACATGGCGCCGAACACCTCCTCCAACATCGTCTCCAAGTCGGTGGCACGAGGCGGCGGCCGCACCTCGTACCGCGGCCTGGTCGAGATCGGCGAGGGCGCCCACGGCTCCAAGTCCAACGTGCTCTGCGACGCGCTCCTGGTCGACACGATCTCCCGCTCGGACACGTACCCGTACGTGGACGTCCGTGAGGACGACGTCTCCATGGGCCACGAGGCCACGGTCTCCAAGGTCTCCGACGACCAGCTCTTCTACCTGATGAGCCGCGGTCTGACGGAGTTCGAGGCCATGGCCATGATCGTGCGCGGCTTCGTCGAGCCCATCGCGCGCGAGCTGCCCATGGAGTACGCCCTGGAGCTCAACCGGCTGATCGAGCTGCAGATGGAGGGCTCGGTCGGCTAATCCCGGCCGCCGCCCGGCATCCAGCACATTCTTTGACGTAGGCAGCGTTTTTTAAGAGAGCGAGCAACACGACAGCCATGGCTGAGGCTCAGAACATCCCGGCGGGCTCCACCACCGCCGGCGCGATCGCGGTGGCCGCCGAGTCCACCGTCGCCACCCGGATGAGCGCGCCGCCGTCCTTCGACGTGGCCGACTTCCCGGTTCCGAACGGCCGCGAGGAGGAGTGGCGGTTCACCCCGCTCGCCCGCCTCAAGGGCCTGCACGACGGCACCGCGGTCGCCGACGGCACCATGAAGGCCCAGATCGACGCGCCCGAGGGCGTGACGGTCGAGTCGGTCGAGCGCGGCGACGAGCGGATCGGCAAGGCCGGTACCCCCGTCGACCGCGTCTCCGCGCAGGCCTTCTCCTCCTTCGCCAAGGCCACGGTCGTCACCGTGCCCAAGGAGACCGTGCTCGCCGAGCCGATCCGGGTCGCGCTGCACGGCGAGGGCGGCACGACCTTCGGTCACACCGTCTTCGACATCAAGCCCTTCGCCGAGGCGATCATCGTGATCGACCACACCGGTGACGGCGTCCGCGCCGCCAACGTCGACATCCTCGTCGGCGACGGCGCCAAGGTGACCTTCGTGTCCGTGCAGGACTGGGACGACACCGCCGTCCACACCTCCCAGCACAACGCGCTGGTCGGCCGCGACGCGAGCTTCAAGTCCGTGGTCGTCACCTTCGGCGGCGACCTCGTCCGACTGCACCCCCGGATCGCCTACGCGGGCCCCGGCGGCGAGGCCGAGATGCTCGGTCTGTACTTCACGGACGCCGGCCAGCACCAGGAGCACCGCCTCCTGGTCACGCACGACGCCCCGCACTGCAAGTCGCACGTGGTCTACAAGGGCGCGCTCCAGGGTCAGGACGCCCACGCCGTCTGGATCGGTGACGTGCTCATCGAGAAGAGCGCCGAGGGCACCGACACCTACGAGATGAACCGCAACCTCGTCCTGACGGACGGCGCGCGGGTCGACTCGGTGCCGAACCTGGAGATCGAGACCGGCGAGATCGTCGGCGCCGGCCACGCCTCCGCCACCGGCCGCTTCGACGACGAGCAGCTCTTCTACCTCCAGGCGCGCGGCATCCCGGCCGACGAGGCCCGCCGTCTGGTCGTGCGCGGCTTCTTCGCCGAGCTCGTCCAGCAGATCGGTGTCGACGACATCGAGGAGCGCCTGCTCGCCAAGATCGAGACCGAGCTGGCGGCGTCCGTCTGATGAGCTACCTCAAGGCCTGTGCGCTGAGCGAGCTGGAGGAGAACACCCCCAAGCGGGTGGAACTCGACGGCACGCCGGTGTCCATCGTCCGTGCAGAGGGCGAGGTGTTCGCGATCAACGACATCTGCTCGCACGCGAACGTCTCGCTCTCGGAGGGCGAGGTCGAGGACTGCATGATCGAGTGCTGGCTGCACGGGTCGGCCTTCGACCTGCGCACCGGGAAGCCTTCCGGTCTGCCCGCGACCCGCCCCGTACCCGTTTACCCCGTAAAGATCGAAGGGGACGACGTGCTCGTCTCCCTCACCCAGGAGTCCTGAGGTATCCATGGCAACGCTTGAAATCCACGACCTGCACGTCTCCGTCGAGGCCGAGAACGGCGCCCGCGAGATCCTCAAGGGCGTCGACCTCACCGTCAAGCAGGGTGAGACGCACGCCATCATGGGTCCGAACGGCTCCGGCAAGTCCACGCTGGCGTACTCGCTGGCCGGTCACCCGAAGTACACCATCACCGGTGGCACCGTGACCCTCGACGGCGAAGACGTCCTGGAGATGTCCGTCGACGAGCGCGCCCGCGCCGGCGTCTTCCTCGCCATGCAGTACCCGGTCGAGGTCCCCGGCGTCTCGGTCTCCAACTTCCTGCGGACCTCGGCCACGGCCATCCGCGGCGAGGCCCCCAAGCTGCGCACCTGGGTGAAGGAGGTCAAGTCCGCGATGGAGCAGCTCCAGATGGACCCGGCCTTCGCCGAGCGCAACGTGAACGAGGGCTTCTCCGGCGGTGAGAAGAAGCGCCACGAGATCCTCCAGCTGGAGCTCCTGAAGCCGAAGATCGCGATCCTCGACGAGACCGACTCCGGCCTGGACGTCGACGCGCTGCGCATCGTCTCCGAGGGCGTCAACCGCGTCCGCGAGACCGGTGAGGTCGGCACCCTGCTGATCACCCACTACACGCGCATCCTGCGCTACATCAAGCCCGACTTCGTGCACGTGTTCGCCAACGGCCGCATCGCCGAATCCGGTGGCGCCGAGTTGGCCGACCAGCTGGAGGCCGAGGGCTACGACAAGTACGTGAAGGGTGGCGCGACCGCGTGACACAGCTGCCTGGCCTCCTCGACACCGAGGCGATCCGCAAGGACTTCCCCCTGCTGGATCGTGTGGTCCACGACGGGAAGAAGATCGTTTATCTGGACAACGCGGCGACCTCGCAGAAGCCGCGCCAGGTGCTCGACGCGCTGAACGCGTACTACGAGCGGCACAACGCCAACGTCCACCGCGGCGTGCACGTGCTCGCCGAGGAGGCCACGGCACTGTACGAGGGCGCCCGCGACAAGGTCGCCGCCTTCATCAACGCGCCGAGCCGCAACGAGGTGATCTTCACCAAGAACGCCTCCGAGTCGCTCAACCTCGTGGCCAACATGCTCGGCTGGGCGGAGGAGCCCTACCGGGTCGACCGCGAGACCGAGATCGCCATCACGGAGATGGAGCACCACTCCAACATCGTGCCGTGGCAGCTGCTCTCGCAGCGCACCGGCGCGAAGCTGAAGTGGTTCGGCCTCACCGACGACGGCCGGCTCGACCTGTCCAACATCGAAGAGGTCATCACGGAGAAGACGAAGATCGTCTCCTTCACGCTGGTCTCCAACATCATGGGCACGGTCAACCCGGTCGACGCGATCGTCCGGCGCGCGCAGGAGGTCGGCGCGCTGGTGCTGATCGACGCCTCGCAGGCCGCTCCGCACATGCCGCTGGACGTCCAGGCCCTCGGCGCCGACTTCGTGGCCTTCACCGGCCACAAGATGTGCGGCCCGACCGGCATCGGCGTCCTCTGGGGCCGCCAGGAGCTGCTGGAGGACCTGCCTCCGTTCCTGGGCGGCGGCGAGATGATCGAGACCGTCTCGATGCACTCGTCGACGTACGCTCCCGCGCCCCACAAGTTCGAGGCCGGTACGCCCCCGATCGCCCAGGCCGTCGGCCTCGGCGCGGCCGTGGACTACCTGACCTCGATCGGCATGGAGAAGATCGCCGCCCACGAGCACGCGATCACCGAGTACGCGGTCAAGCGCCTCCTGGAGGTGCCCGACCTGCGGATCATCGGCCCCACCACGGCCGAGGACCGCGGCGCCGCGATCTCCTTCACGCTCGGGGACATCCACCCGCACGACGTCGGCCAGGTGCTCGACGAACAGGGCATCGCGGTCCGCGTGGGACACCACTGCGCGCGCCCCGTCTGCCTGCGGTACGGAATTCCCGCGACGACGCGAGCGTCGTTCTACCTGTACTCCTCTCCCGCCGAGGTCGACGCGCTGATCGACGGGCTGGAGCACGTACGGAACTTCTTCGGATGACGAAGAGTCGGACGACCAGAGGCTGACGAGGACGCAGTGAAGCTGGATTCGATGTACCAGGAACTGATCCTGGACCACTACAAGCACCCGCACGGCCGCGGCCTGCGCGACGGTGACGCCGAGGTGCACCACGTCAACCCGACGTGCGGCGACGAGATCACGCTGCGAGTGAAGTACGACGGGGAGACGCTCACCGACGTCTCCTACGAGGGCCAGGGCTGCTCCATCAGCCAGGCCAGCGCGTCCGTACTGAACGAGCTGCTCGTCGGCAAGCAGCTGGCCGAGGCGCAGAAGATCCAGGCCGCGTTCCTGGAGCTGATGCAGTCCAAGGGCAAGCTGGAGCCGGACGAGGCCATGGAGGAGGTGCTGGAGGACGCGGTCGCCTTCTCCGGCGTCTCCAAGTATCCGGCGCGCGTGAAGTGTGCTCTCCTGAGCTGGATGGCGTGGAAGGACGCGACCGCCCAGGTGCTGGGCGACGCGGAGAGGAAGACGGCATGACCGAGAACGCGACGCCCGAGGCGTCGATCAAGCCGGCCACCGAGGAAGAGGTCCGCGAGGCCCTCTACGACGTGGTCGACCCCGAGCTGGGCATCGACGTCGTCAACCTGGGCCTGATCTACGGCATCCACATCGACGACGCGAACATCGCCACCCTCGACATGACCCTCACCTCGGCGGCCTGCCCGCTGACGGACGTCATCGAGGACCAGGCGAAGTCGGCGACGGACGGCATCGTCAACGAACTCCGCATCAACTGGGTCTGGATGCCCCCGTGGGGCCCGGACAAGATCACGGACGACGGCCGTGAGCAGCTGCGCGCGCTCGGGTTCAACGTCTGACCGACGCGTATGTGAGAGGGCCCCCGGCACGGTCGTGCCGGGGGCCCTCCCTGTTCTCCGGCCCGACAAGTGAAGTGCACCAGGAGTTGGCCACGGTGGCCGAATCTTCTCGATGGCCGTCCTGACGGGACGGCGCACACGAGAGGAACCCCCGTGACCGTTCGCCTTTCACCGGCCCGCCGCTGCGGCGCCGTGGGCGCCGCCGGGGCCGCGGCCCTGCTCCTGGCCGGGCTGACCGTGCCCGCCCACGCGGACACGGGATACGCGGCTCCGACGATCATCCTGTCCGCCGACCACCTCAGTGGCGCCGTGGGAGCCTTCGGCGACCCCACCGTCACGGCCGACGTGGAGCAGGCCGGCGTCCCGGCCGGGTTCCTGCGGCTCCAGGTGGTCTCCTCCAGCAACCCGGCCGTCGCCGCGGTGGGCGACGTACGCCAGGAGCGCACGCCGGAGGGCGACCGCAGGCTGACGGTCCAGGCCCGTGCGCAGGGGTACACCGACCTCACGCTGCGCGTTACCGGCCGCGGCGGCCGGACGGCCACCGCCGTCCTCTCCTACGCCGCCTCGGCACGGACCGGCGCCGCCTTCGGGACCCGCTACCTGACCGGCTCCTCCGACGCCTCGGCCGCCGTGGACGTGGGCGGCGGCTACGCCCTGGTCGCCGACGACGAGTCCAACGTGCTGCGCCTGTACGACCGTTCCCGCTCCGGCGCGCCCGTCAGGACCTGGGACCTCGGCCCCGCGCTGGGCGTGAAGAAGGAGGCCGACATCGAGGCCGCCGCCCGGGTCGGCGACACCGTCTACTGGACCGGCTCGCTCGGCAACAACAAGGACGGCAAGTACAAGGCCGAACGGAACACCGTCTTCACCACCCGGATCACCGGCTCGGGCGCCGCGACCGAGGTCACCTTCACCGCCGCCTACAAGGGCCTCCGCGACGACCTCGTGGCCTGGGACACCGCGAACGGCAACCGCTACGGCTTCGCGGCGGGGACGGCCGCGGGCGAGGCGCCGAAGCAGATCGACGGCTTCAACGTGGAGGGGCTGGAGTTCGCCCCGGGGTCCACGACCACCGCCTACCTGGGCTTCCGTGCCCCGCTGGCCCCGGCCGTGCCCGGCGGCAAGGCACTGCTCGTGCCCGTCACCAACCTGGACCGGGTCCTCGCGGCCGGCGAGAAGCCCGTCTTCGGCGCCGGGATCGAGCTGGACCTCGGCGGGCTCGCGGTCCGCGACATCCGCAAGAACGCCGCGGACCAGTACCTGATCCTGGCCGGTTCCTGGGCCGCCGACGACAACTCCGACCCCTACGCCCTCTACCAGTGGGACGGGGTCCCCGGCCACGCCCCGCGCAAGCGCGCCGACCTGCCGACCGGCGACCCCGGCGGCTGGGAGGCCATCGTGAACGTGCCCGACCTGCGGGTGCCCGGCGCCCGCGTACAGCTCATCACCGACAGCGGTGCCGCCGACCTCTACGGCGACGGCACCGAAGCCAAGGACCTGACGCACCCGGAGTGGAAGAAGTCCCGCTCCGCGTGGTTCGCGCTCGGCCCGATCCGTGGGGGACACCGATGAACAGCAAGCACCTGGGTACGGCCGCGCTCGCGGCGATCCTCCTGGCCGGCCTCAACGCCCCGGCCCAGGCCGTCGGTTACGGCACGCCGACCATCTCGCTCTCGGCCTCGTACCTGTCCGGGGCCGTCGGCGGGGTCGGCGACCAGACCGTGGACGTGACCGTGGGGCAGAGCGGGGCCGACGTCTCCGCGCTGACCGTCAGCGCCACCGCCTCCAGCAAGGCCTCCGTCGCCGGAACCGGCGACGTCACCGTGACCGGCGCCGGCGCCGTGCGGCACCTCGCCGTCACCGCGCGCGGCCGCGGCTACGCCAACCTCACCATCAAGGTGAGCGGGCTCGGCGGCAAGAGCGCCACCAAGACCCTCTCCTACGCGGCCTCCGGCGCCGTCCAGAACCCGGCCGACGCCCGCTACTTCAGCGGCGCCTCCGACTCCTCCGCGGCCGTGGACGTCGGCGGCGGCTACACGGTGGTCGCCGACGACGAGAACAACGTGCTGCGCCTGTACGACCGTTCCCGCTCCGCCGCACCCGTCAGGACCTGGGACTTCAGCTCCCAGCTCGGCGTCACCAAGGAGGTGGACATCGAGGGCGCGACGCGGATCGGCGACACCATCTACTGGACCGGCTCGCTCGGCAACAACAAGGACGGCGAGTACAAGGCTCCCCGCAACACCGTCTTCACCACCACGGTGAGCGGCTCCGGCTCCGCGACCCAGCTCGCGTACGGGCGCTCGTACAAGAAGCTCCGCGATGACCTCGTGGCCTGGGACACCGCGAACGGCAACCGCTACGGCTTCGCGGCGGGGACGGCCGCGGGCGAGGCGCCGAAGCAGATCGACGGCTTCAACGTGGAGGGGCTGGAGTTCGCCCCGGGGTCCACGACCACCGCCTACCTGGGCTTCCGTGCCCCGCTGGCCCCGGCCGTGCCCGGCGGCAAGGCACTGCTCGTGCCCGTCACCAACTTCGACAAGGTCCTCTCCAGCGGTTCCAAGGCCGTCTTCGGCGCCGGGATCGAGCTCGACCTCGGTGGGCTCGCGGTCCGCGACATCCGCAAGAACGCGGCCGGCCAGTACCTGATCCTGGCCGGTTCCTGGGCCGCCGACGACAACTCCGACCCCTACGCCCTCTACCAGTGGGACGGCGTTCCCGGCCATGCCCCGGTCAAGCGCGCCGACCTGCCGACCACCGACCCGGGCGGCTGGGAGGCCATCGTGGACGTGCCCGACCTGACGGTCCCCGGGGCCCGGGTGCAGCTCGTCACCGACAGCGGATCGGCCGACCTCTACGGCGACGGCACCGAGGCCAAGGACCTGACGCACCCGGAGTGGAAGAAGGCGCGGGCCGCCTGGTTCACGCTCTCTTAGGGCCCTTCGGCTCGGCAGCCCGTGCGGGCCGCGAGCGAGCGGGGGCGCTACGGGTTGGCTTCGGCGGTGAGGGCCTGCGCCAGGTGTTCCCGGCGGATCCGCCGGTCCACGTAGAGGAGCCCCGCCGGGAGCTGCGGGAAGACCGGCAGCAGGACCAGGGCTGCCAGGGCGCCCGGCAGCCCGAACCACGACGGCAGGGCGTACCCGGCCGTGACGGTGAGGGCCACGGCCGGGGCCGTCCAGCCGAAGGTGCGCCACCAGGCCCCCCGCACCAGCCGGGCCGAACGGCGCAGGGCCGCCACCGGGTGGAGCCCCTCGTACCCGGCGGCGGTGGGCGCCAGCGAGAACAGCACGCCCAGCCACAGGGCGACCGGAGCCAGGGGCAGCAGCACCGTCGGAGGCAGCCCCGCCGCGAGGGCGGCAGCGGCCGGGCCCGCGGCCGCCGCCAGTGCCAGGAGCTGGGCTCCAAGGACCCTCGGGATCCGGGCCAGCGCGGCCAGCAGCAGCCCGGGAGCGGTGACGGCGCGGCCGAGCACCGCCGGGCGCAGCAGGACCGCGATCAGGGCGGTGGCCAGCGCGCAGGTGAAGACCAGGAACAGGGCCGCCGCCGGGAACAGCACCCAGACGAAGGCCCGGCTGCCGGCCCGGGGACTGAGCGAGGCCACCGTGGCCGCTCCGGCCGCCGCGATGACCAGCATGGCCGCGCCGAGCTGCCCGAGGAACAGGGCCCCGCACAGTCGGCCGCCGTAGCGGGAGAGGGCGGCGACGGCGCCGCCGAGGATGTCGCCGGGTCCCAGCGGGCGCAGCGGCACCACGCCCGGCCGGGGCCGTTGTGGGGGCAGCCAGCCGCCGCCCCGGTGGGTCCATTGCCGCTCCATGCGCGGGCCCCCTGTCCCCTGAGGGGGACACCGTAGCCCCGAACCCCGCGGGTGTCCCGGGGTCTGCGTGTGTACATATGTACGCATCGATGTGTACTGTTGTACGCATGCCGTACGTACTGCTTGCGGCGGCCATAGCCGCCGAGGTCGCCGGGACCACCGCGATGAAGTACAGCGAGGGGTTCACCAGGCTCTGGCCCTCGCTGGGGACGCTGCTGGGCTACGTGGTGGCCTTCAGCCTGCTCGCGCAGACGCTGAAGTCGATGTCGGTCGGCACGGCGTACGCGATCTGGGCCGGAGTCGGCACCGCCGCCATCGCCGCCATCGGCATGGTGTTCATGGGGGAGGCCGCCAGCGCCGCGAAACTCGCCGGGATCGCACTGATCGTCGCCGGGGTGGTCCTGCTGAACCTCGGCGGAGCGGCCCACTGATGGCCGCCGGAGCGCGCCGGTACGACCCGGAGCGGCGGCAGCGGATCATCGACGCCGCGATCCGGGTGGTGGGGGCCAAGGGGATCGCGGGGCTGAGCCACCGCAGCGCCGCGGCCGAGGCGGACGTGCCGCTGGGCTCGACGACCTACCACTTCAAGAGCCTGGACGATCTGATGGTGGCGGCCCTCCGGCAGGCCAACGAGGCCTACGCGCCCGCGTTCGCGCCGCGCGGGGGCGAGGACCTGGCGGACGCCCTGGCCCGGCTGCTGGGGGAGGTCCTGGCGGCGGACCGCGGGCGGGCGGAGCTGGAGTACGAGCTCTACCTGGCCGCCCTGCGCCGGCCCGCGCTGCGGCCGGTCGCGGCCGAGTGGCTGGAGTCGGTGGCCGACGCGCTGGCGGAACACACCGATCCGGTGACGGCGCGGGCACTGGTGGCCGTGATGGACGGCATCTGCCTCCAGGTCCTGCTGACGGACTCGCCGTACGAGGAGGCGTACGCCCGCGAGATCCTCGCCCGGGTCCTGGGCCTGCCCCGCCGGCCGTGAGCGGCACGGACGTGAGCCGCCGTCACGGGCGGCGCGATGGCATCGTGCCGGAGGCGGCCGCTGCTCGGGGTGCGGAGCGGACCGCCTCCAGGGCCGCGGCGACGCTCGCCTCGATGTCCCCGATCGGGTAGAACACCTCGCGCACCGTGCGTTCCCGGTCCACGACCAGCGTCAGCCGCTTCATCCGGCTCACCCCGCCCGCGCGGAAGGTCGGCAGTCGCAGGGCCGTCACCAGGTCCAGTTCCGCGTCCGAGAGGAGCGGGAAGCGCAGCCGCTCGTGCTCCGCGAACTCCCGCTGCTCGTCCGGGCGCTGGGTCGAGACCCCGTGGACGGTGGCGCCGGCCGCGGTGAACTCCGCGAGCTGGTCGCGGAAGGTGCACGACTCCAGCGTGCACCCCTTCGCGCCGGGGATCCCGGCCCAGCCGGGCGGATAGGACTCGCTCCGGGCGTACGCGCCGGGGAAGCAGTACAGGACCGTGAACGCAGTGTCCGCCACCGGGTCACGGAGCTCGCCGAAACGGTCCGGCAGCAGCAGCTCCGGCAGCCGGGTGCCGCGCAGCGCGTGCACCCGTGCGGCCTCCTTCGAGGACTCCTCGGTCGTCGCCGTCATCTCTCCCTCTCCCAGGATCCAGGCGTCGCCCCAGTCCTGGAGGGCGACCAGGACCGGGAGCAGGCCCCGCCCGCGCGGGGTCAGCCGGTATTCGTGCCGCACCGGGCGTTCCTGGTACGGCGTGCGCGTCAGCACCCCGGCCTCGACGAGCAGCTTCAGCCGCTCGGCGAGCACCTTGCGCGACATGCCCAGCTCGCGCTGGAGCTCGTCGAAGCGGTGCAGACCGCGCGCGGTGTCGCGCACGATCAGCAGCGTCCACCAGTCGCCCACGACGTCGAGGGCCTGGGCGATGGAACAGTCCGCGTCGCCGAGGTGTGTGCGCTGGGCCATGGCACTCCTTTGTCCGTTGACCCCAGGCTGTCATGCTGACATAGTCCGTTCCTAAAGGGAACTTACTAGCCGGGCGCAGGGGGACACGGGTGTGCTGCAGGGGCTCAAGGACGTACCGAGGGTTGTGTGGCTGCTGGCTGCGGGGATCTTCGTCAACGCCGTCGCCGGTTTCACGGTCGTCTTCGTCTTCCCCTACCTGACCGGCCCGCGCGGCCTCGACGCCACGGGGGCCGGCCTGGTCGTCGGCATCGGCGGCATCGGCCTGGTCGCGGGCAACTTCACCGGCGGCTGGTACGGCGACCGCTTCGGCCACCGCCGGGTGCTGCTCGCCGCCTCGGCCCTCGGGGGATCCGCCCTCGTCGCCCTGCCGGCGGTCCCCACCCTCCTGCTGGCGCTCCTGCTGCCGCTCGCCCAGTACGCCTCCGGGGTGATCCGCGCCGCCAACTCCGCGCTGGTCGCCGTCACCGTGCCGGAAGGCTCCCGCCGCCAGGCCTTCGCCGTCACCCGCTGCCTGTCCAACGGCGGCTTCGCGGTGGGCGGACCCCTCGGAGCCCTCGTCGCGACCGCACTCTCGTACGACTGGCTCTTCGTCGCGGACGGCCTCGGCACCCTCGTCTTCGCCCTCTGGACCGCCCGGGTCGTCCCTGCCCGGGCCGCCACCGCCCCTCCCGCGGCCCGGGACGGGGGTCCGGGCCGCGGGGGGCTGCGGCGGGAGCTGCGTGCGCGGCCCGCCGTACTGGTCCTGCTCGGTGCGATCGCCGTCATCGACGTCGTCTACCGGCAGCACCTGACGACCTTCCCCGTCTACCTCGCCGACCACGGTCTGGACACCCGCGCGTACGGGTGGCTCATCGGGATCAACTGCGCAGTCATCCTGCTCCTGGAGATCCCCGCCGCCCTCGCCCTGCGCCGGCGCTCCCCGCTGCACGTCATCGGCGGCGGGCTGGTGCTGGTGGGCGGCGGCTACGCGATGCTGTTGGCCGGGGTCGGCGCCGCGACGGCCGTGGCGATGATGCTGCTCCTCACGTTCGGGGAGATCCTCTACAAGACCACCGCCATGGCGTACGTGGCGGACGAGTCGCCCGAGCATGCCGTCGGCCGGTTCCAGAGCCTGTACGCGGGCGTCTCCATCAGCGGGTTCGTCCTCGCCGCGCCCCTCGGCGGAGCCCTGTACGACACCGCGCCGGACCTGCTGTGGCCGCTGTGCGCGGCGCTCGGCGCGGCTGCCGGGGGGATCGTGCTGGTCACGGGTGCGCGGGAGGTGCGGCGACGCGTACGACCGGCACATGAGACCGGTTCGCGACCGAAGGCCGTCGCCCGTTAGGTTTCGGATATGACTGCTACGCGTACCACCGGCGCCGTCGCCGCCGGACTTGCCACCATCGCCGCCGACGGCACCGTCCTCGACACCTGGTTCCCCGCCCCCGAGCTGGTCGCCGAGCCCGGCCCGGCAGGCACCGAGCGCCTCACCGCCGAGCAGGCCGTGGAGCTCCTCGGCGCGGCCGCGGCCAAGGCCATCCGCTCGGACGCGGTCCGCGGCGTCGAGGTCGTAGCCGTCCGCACCGCCATCGCCTCCCTGGAGGACAAGCCGCTGGACGCGCACGACGCGTACCTGCGCCTGCACCTGCTCAGCCACCGCCTGGTCAAGCCGCACGGCCAGAACCTCGACGGCGTCTTCGGCCTGCTGGCCAACGTCGCCTGGACCTCGCTGGGCCCGGTCCCGGTCGACCAGGTCGAGACCGTCCGCCTGAACGCCCGCGCCGAGGGCCTGCACCTCCAGGTCACCTCGATCGACAAGTTCCCCCGCATGACCGACTACGTCGCCCCCAAGGGCGTGCGCATCGCCGACGCCGACCGCGTCCGCCTCGGCGCGCACCTCGCCGAGGGCACCACCGTCATGCACGAGGGCTTCGTCAACTTCAACGCCGGCACCCTCGGCACCTCCATGGTCGAGGGCCGGATCTCGGCGGGCGTCGTGGTCGGCGACGGCTCCGACATCGGCGGCGGCGCGTCCACCATGGGCACCCTCTCGGGCGGCGGCAAGCAGATCATCTCGATCGGCGAGCGCACCCTGATCGGCGCCGAGGCGGGCGTGGGCATCGCCCTGGGCGACGAGTGCGTCGTCGAGGCCGGCCTCTACGTGACCGCGGGCACCCGCGTGACCCTGCCGGACGGCGAGATCGTCAAGGCCCTGGAGCTCTCCGGCGCCGACAACATCCTCTTCCGCCGCAACTCGGTCACCGGTGCCGTCGAGGCCCGCCCCTACAAGGCGGCCTGGGGCGGCCTGAACGAGGTCCTGCACAGCCACAACTGACGCCCCACCCCTGTGGCCGGCGGCTGATCAGCCGGCCAACGCCGTGGCCGGCGGCCGATTCGCCACCGGTCGTCGGCGCGACGCCCCTCATCCCCGGCCGGGGATGAGGGGCGTTCTCGTGCGTGGGGCCGGGGCGCTGCCCGGGGGCGCCGGGGCGGTGCCGCGTCAGTGCAGGGCGATCCTGCGGATCAGGCCCGCGAAGGCCTGCTCCTCCGCCTCCGTCAGCTCCACCGACTCCATCGGGTGCGCGCCGGCGCCGCGCTGCGCCGGGATGGCCGGGAGGCCGTTGTGGGCGCTGTGCTCGGGGTGGTGGAAGCGGCTGTCCCGCAGCATGTGGCCGAGGCCGAGGACCCAGACGAGCGCCGCAACGAGCAGTACGGCCAGGCCGATTTCCTGGGCGGGGGAGAGCGAGGGGAACACGCGGTCCTCCGATGAGTGCGTACGGTACGAGCCGGTACGGAGCCGGGGCGGACGATCGGGCGTGCAGACACTCAACACCACAACCGGCCGAAATCGGGAGGTGTGTGGCGAGCGTCACGCCAGGGCCGAAAGTCCCCTACCGTACGCGCCGGCTCGCCGCCGCCGCGCCGGCCGACGCGGAAGACCGTGACCTGAGCATGGCAAAGGGCCCGGCCGGGACGGCGGCCGGGCCCCCTGCGGTCAGGGGAGGGGCTACGGGCGGAAGCGCAGCACCTGCGGGTCGTGGTCGCTGTTCTGGGCGGAGAACTCGGCGTTGATGTGCACGCTGTCGTACGCGTAGTTCTTGACGCCCGGGCTGACCAGGATCTGGTCGAGGACCTGGGCGTTGCCCTGGTAGACGTAGGAGTAACGTTCCGCCTTCGGCAGCGACTTGATCGCCGAGTACAGCGCCCCGCCGTCCTCCAGCGCCCGCGCGGTGCCGGAGAACTCGAAGTCGTTGATGTCACCGACGGCGAGCACGGACGCGTTCTTGTCGGCCGCCAGCAGCTGCTTCACGAACCCGTTCACGGCCTGCGCCTGGAGCAGTCGCTTGGTCTCCGAGGAGCGCACCGGGGGCTGGTGGACCGAGGTCAGGCCCTCGTCGCCGCCCTTGGAGGAGAAGTGGTTGGCGATGACGAAGACCGTCTTGCCCTTGAAGACGAACTCGCCGGCCAGCGGCTTGCGGCTGTCGGCCCACGCCGGGTTCGCCGGGTCGATCCGGCCGGGGGAGTGGGTCAGGGCGGCCTTGCCGTTCTCCGTCGTCACCCCGGTCGCCGTCACGGCGTCGCCGGGCGCGCGCTCGGTGAAGGAGACCCGCGCCGGGTTGAAGAGGAACACCTGGCGGATGTTGCCGCCGGGCTCGCCGCCGTCCTTGTTGTTCTCCGGACTGATCGAACGCCACTGGTAGGCGGGGCCGCCCGCGGCGGCGATGGCCGCCGTGAACTTCGTCAGCGTCTGCTCGGCCGACACGGTGCCGTCGTTCTTGGCGCCGTTGTCGTCCTGGATCTCCTCCAGGGCCAGGATGTCGGGCGAGGCGAGGTTCTCCACGACCGCCTTGGCGAGGTTGTCGAACTTCGTCTGCGGGTCGGTCGGGTCGAGGTTCTCGACGTTGTACGTGGCCACCGCGAGCTCGTTCGCCGCCTGCGGCTTGGTCTTCTCGGGCGCGAGGGTGCCCGCCTTGACGGTGCCCAGGGTGCGGGCGGCCAGGGTGTAGCCGCCGAACTGGTTGAAGTCGAGGGGGCCCTCGGTGGTCCCGGTCAGCTTGTCGCCGACGTTGGCCACCGGGAACGGCTGCTGGGCGGTCGGCGCGAGCTGCTGGATCTGGAGGCGGCCGGTGTTCTGGGACTCGTACGAGCCGTAGAGCGTGCCGCCGCGCTTGGCGGTGTTCTCCCAGCCCTTCACCGTGACCCACATCTCGCTGTACGGGTCGGTTGCGCCGACCACGCGCGAGGTGCCGATCTTGACGTTCATGCCCTCCAGGGACTCGTAGTAGTCCAGGGCGTAGCGCGAGGGCTCCAGGGTCAGGCCGTTGATGCCGTTGGCGGCGGCCGGGTCGCCCGCCGGGGCGTAGGCGGCCGGTACCGAGTACTCGTTGACGGCGACGGCCTCGGGCAGCGCGTTGCCGGAGGAGACCACCGTGACGGTGGGCTTGGCTATCTGGGTGACCGACTGGTTGCCGGAGTTGACGCCACCGGGGACGTACTCGCCCACCGTGCCGGCGACCTTGACCGCGTCGCCGACGGCGACGGTCGGGGCGGAGCCGGTGAAGACGAAGATGCCCTCGCTGGTGGCGGGGTTGTCGTCGGCGTCGGGGTCCTGGATCCAGAATCCGCGCGAGCCGTAGGTACGAACGCCCGTGACGATGCCCTCGACATCGGCGACCGCCTTGCCGTTGAGCGGGGATGTCCGGGTGGTGCCCTGGATGTCGTGGATGCGTATCGGATCGGCGGACACGGCGCCTTCGGCCGCGTCGGCGGTGCCCGCGAGCAGGCCGGTGGCCAGCGCGGTGGCGACGAGGGCCGCGACGGCGGCGGAACGGGGATGCGAGGAGCGCATGGGCGGGAACTCCGGATGTGTGGAGGAAGGGGACCTCGTGGGCCCCGGTACATCTACGCGCGTCAATTTCCTGTGCGACCAGGGAAGTTGTCAAGGCCTCCAGGGAAGACAAGAGCTGACTGTGGGATGAACCAAAGGCGATGGCCCGTCGGGGCTGCCTGAAATGCGTCTACCCTGGTATGCCGTACCAGACATGACGGTCCGTCCGCAGTCCGCCCGGCGCGGCCTGCCGCGCACCACCCGCACAGCCCCCGCCCCGCCCCCCGCCGGCCCGACTCACCGGCCGCCCCGCGTCACCCGCCGCCCTGCGTCACCCGGCGCACCGCATCACCGCCCGACCGTCCCGCCGTCCTACGCGTCCCGTCCGAACCGCTCTACGCATTCGTCCGAGGAGAACCACCGCATGTCCGCAGAGCCGCACCCCACGCTGCCGCCGGTACGGCTGCACTCCGATGCGGAGCTGGCCCGCGACGCCCTCGTCGCCCCGCTGTTCGCCCGCGCCGTACGCCTCGCCCGCTGGGCCGGCCCCGACACCCGTGTCGACGTCGGCGGCGAACTCGTCCCCCGGCAGCTGGCCGAGGCCGTGGCACTGCTCGGCCTCGAATCCGACGACGAGGACAGCCCCGGCCACGCGGCCCAGGCCTGGCGGGTCGCCGTGGACACCGGTCTGGTCGACGTGACGGAGCCGGAGGAGGACGTCGAGGGCGGCGGCGACGGCGCCGAGCCCGAGTACGGCACCGCGGCCCCCGGGGAGGACCTCGCCCTGGTCGCCGGCGGCGCGCCCGGCGATGTGCTCGACCTGTGGCTCGCGGCCCTGGACGCCGTCCTCGCCGACGCCGCCGTGCCCGACCTGGACGACCTCGTCGACGCCCTCGACGCGGGCGGCGAGATCGACTTCGACCGGCTCGACTGGAACCCCCAGCGCGAGGCCGACTTCCTCGACGGGGTCCTCGCCAACCTCTACCTGCTCACCGTCACCGAGGGCGGCGCGGGCGACGGGCCGGTGCCGCTCCCGGTGCTCGCCGCCTCGATGATCGTGCCCGACGACATGGGCGACCCCACCGACGCGGTCCTGGAGCAGGTCTCCGACGCGATGATGCGCCTCGACGACCAGTTCCGGCAGCTGGAGCCCATCGGACTGGTGGAGTTCCGCCCCGTCGACGAGGAGCTGATGACGGAGGTCGACGACCTCACCGACACCGGCGTCGAGGACGACGAGGACGTGTCCCGCTACGGGATGGTCCGGCTGACCCCGCTCGGCCTGTACGGGGTCCGCGCCCGGATGCTGGAGGCCGGGGTCGAGGCCCCCGCCCTCGGTGAACTCACCGACAAGGGCGCCGACGTCCTGCTCGACGCGGTCTCCTTCTACTCCGAGGACGCGGCCCAGGCCGAGATCGAGCAGTGGCTGGCGGGGCGTGAGCTGCCCGCCGCGGTCGCCGAGCTGCTCGCCGCGGCCCGCGGCGCCGACGAGGCCGCCCCGCTGCGCCGGCTGCGCTGCCAGCAGGCCCTGACCCCGGCCGGGCGGGAGGCCGAGCCGGCCGTCCGGGCCGTACTGGACGACCCGGAGCTCGGCGGGCTCGCCCGGGTCTGGCTCGCCGAGCACGGGGTGGGCGACGTACCGGCACCGGACCCGGAGATGGTGCTGTGGCTGACGGTCGACACCATCGCCGCGCAGCTCGCCGCGGACGGAGAGACCGAGGAGCTGCCGCTGCTGATGCGGACGCTGACCGAGCACCACAACGCGTTCTTCGAACAGGCGTGGCGGGTCGAGCACCCCGCGACGGCGTACGTGCTGGAGGCCATGGGGCGGCTCCACCCCGACAAGAAGTCCGCGAAGGAGGCGCGCAAGGCCGCGTTCAAGGCCCGCTCCCGCCGGCCCTGACCGGTCCCGGCCGGGGCCGGCGCCGCGGCCCGGACCGCCGGTGCACAACCAGCCGTTCGAGTGGCCGGAGTACGCCATTCCGGCCACTGGCAAGGGGTCGGCTCCGCTTTCGGGGTAGTTCAGCCGCCGTTCACGTACGGGCGGGAGCGTGTGCGCCGACGACCGTACGTCAGGCGCACCACCTCCCCACCCTGGAGACCCGATGCCCCTCAGCCGCAGAGACTTCACCGCCCGTACCGTCATCGCGGGAGCGGGTGTCGCCCTCACCGGAACGGTCGGCGCCCTGGCCACCGCCCCCGGGGCACTGGCTGCCGACGACGGCCCCGGCGCGAACGGGCACGACGAGCACGGCCGCCCCCACGGCCCCGGCTACGGCCCGCTCCTGCCGGACCCCGCCGGACTCCTCGCGCTCCCGGCCGGGTTCACCTACCGCGTGATCACCCACAGTGGTGTCACCACCCTCGAATCCGGCGAGAGCACCCCGTCCAACCACGACGGGACGGCCACGTTCGAGGGACACCACGGGGTCACCCTCCTGGTCAACAACCACGAGCTGAAGGGGCCGCGCGCGAACTGGACGCACCCCGTCCCGCTCACCGACGGCCTGGTCTACGATCCGGCCGCGGCCGGCGGCTGCACCGTCGTCGAGGTCCGGCGCGGCGGCGAGGTCGCCGAATGGGTGGGCATCGCCGGTACGTCGACCAACTGCGCCGGCGGGGCCACCCCCTGGGACACCTGGCTGACCTGCGAGGAGACCGAGGACCTGGCCGGCAGGAACGGCATGACGAAGGACCACGGCTACGTCTTCGAGGTCGACCCCAACGACCGCCGGGCCAACCGTGACCCCAAGCCGGTCAAGGCCTTCGGAAGGTACGCCCACGAGGCCGTGGTCATCGACCCGCGCCAGGGTCACGCCTATCTGACCGAGGACGCCTCCGGCCCCAACGGGCTGCTCTACCGCTGGACCCCGCCGCAGGGCTTCCGGCACGGGCGCGGCAGGCTTCGTACGCTCGCGGCCGACGCCGGGGTGCTCGCGGCCGCCAAGTGCTTCGACTCCTCCGGCCGGTTCGTGGACGACCTCTCGCGCGCCACGAAGACCGGCACCGTGTACGGGGTCGACTGGGTGGCGGTCGCCGACCGCGACGCGCGGACCACCTCGGTGCGCAAGCAGTTCCCTGCGGGCGCCGTGACCCGGGCGCGCAAGCTGGAGGGGATGTGGTGGGCCGACGGGGGCGCGTACTTCGTGTCCTCCTACGCGCGGGAGGAGAGCCCGGGCGCCGCGCACGACGGCCAGGTGTGGTTCTACGACCCGAAGCGGAGGACCATCCGCCTCGTCGTCCTGATCGGGGTGAACACCGACCCGGGGGCGGAGGGCGGCTACGACGGCCCCGACAACATCACCGTCTCGCCCTACGGCGGCTTGGTCATCGCCGAGGACGGCAGCGGTCTGCAGCACCTGCTCGGGGCGACCGAGTCGGGCCGGGTCTACCCGCTGGCGCGCAACGAGCTGAACATCGGCACCGCCGAGGCGCCCGAGTACTCGGAGTTCACCGGGGTCTGCTTCTCCCCGGACGGCCGCACCCTGTACGCCAACATCCAGGAGCCCGGCATCATGCTGGCCGTCACCGGCCCCTGGCGGCGCGACCGCTGAGGCAGGGCGCGACCGCCGACGAGGTACGGCGGACCGCGGACGCCGTGGGGCTCCGCCCGCCCGGGCGGGGCCTCACCGGTCCGCGCAGACCTCCGCACGGGAGGCCGCGGCCCACTCCTCCAGCAGGAACTCGTACGCCTGCGAGGGCCACTCCCCGTCCACCCGGGTCTCGACGAGCAGCCGTATCGCCTCGTTCGCCTCGGCGGCGGACGGGCGCGCGGGGCCTGCGGGCCGGAGTGTGTTCTGCATGGGTTCAAGGCTACGGGCGGGCACTGACAGCCACCTCCGGATTACGCGTGGCATCCATCACCCGGCGGCGCTTCCCGGACCGCCCGGTCGCGTCATGTGCCCGCCCACCTGCTCAGAGTGCCTGCGAGGCGGGCTTGACCATGCCGCGCACTGTGCGGGACTTCACAAAGTCGCCCATGGCCGTCATCTCCCATTCCCCGGAGAACTGCTTGATCAACTTGGCCATCATGACCCCGGTCTGCGGCTCGGCGCTCGTGAGGTCGAAGCGCACCAGCTCCTCGCCGCTGGCCGCGTCGATGAGCCGGCAGTAGGCCTTGGCGACCTCGGTGAACTTCTGACCGGAGAAGGAGTTCACGGTGAAGACCAGGCCGGTGGCCTCGGCGGGCAGCCGGCCGAGGTCCACGACGATCACCTCGTCGTCCCCGGAGCCCTCACCGGTGAGGTTGTCGCCCGAGTGCTTGATCGCCCCGCCCAGGATGGACAGCTTGCCGAAGTAGCAGCTGTCGATGTGGTTGCGCTGCGGGCCGTAGGCGATGACGGAGGCGTCGAGGTCGATGTCGGCGCCGCGGAAGGCGGGCTCCCAGCCGAGGCCCATCTTGACCTGGGAGAGCAGCGGGCGGCCGCCCTTGACCAGGGAGACCGTCTGGTTTTTCTGGAGGCTGACCCGGCCCTTGTCGAGGTTGATCTTCCCGGTGCCGGCCGGCGCGGCGGCGGGCACGGCCGGCGGTGCGGCGGGCGTCGCGGACCGGTCGGCGGCCGGACCGCCCAGCCAGGGGGAGACCGGGTGCGAGACCGCGGGGGCGGGAGGTGCCGGGGGCATCGGCGGGGCGACGGGAGCCGCGGCCGCGGGGGCAGCCGGTTCCTCGTCCACGGAGACCCCGAAGTCGGTGGCGATGCCGGCGAGGCCGTTGGCGTATCCCTGGCCGACCGCGCGGACCTTCCACACGCCGCCGCGCTGGTAGACCTCGACGACCACGAGGGCGGTCTCCGGGCCCAGCTGCGGCGGGGTGAAGGTGGCGATCACCGCGCCGGACGCCGCGTCCCGCACGGTGGCGGTGGGCTCGATGCCCTGGAAGGTCTGCCCGGCGGCATCGGGGCTGGCCGTGACCACGATGCGCTCGATGCCGGGGGGCAGCGCGCCGGTGTCCACGGTGATGGAGTCCGGCGCCGCCCCGCCGCCGGACCGGTAGCTGACACCGGGCCCGGACGGCTGGTTGTAGAAGATGAAATCGGCGTCGGAACGCACCTTGCCGTCCGCCGCGAGGAGGAGGCCCGACACGTCGAGCCGCACCGGGGCGGCCACGTCCACCGTCACGCCGACTGTGTTGAGCGGCAGGTTGGAACCAGGGGTCATAGCGGTCATGCCCGGAGAACGACCGGAGCTGCTTTGCCGTTCCCTTACCCTCGCGGGAGATTCCCGCAGGAGGGGTCAGCGACGGTTGCGGGGGTGGTCGCGGGCCGTGCGCTCGTTGCCGAACTTGTACGAGCCCGTCCAGCGGGCCATCACCAGCTGGGAGTCACCGGACGCCACCTCGGCCAGGAACTTGTCGGCCCGGCCACCGCGCAGGGTGCCCGCGGCGCGGCCCTGGTGGGTGATGACGACGGTGTCGTGGCGTACCTCGTACGTGAACCCGTGCGGTTTCGGCATGCGCGCAGCCTGCCCCGCCGACGGCGGGGCAGGCAACGGATTTAGCGGCCCCGGGCCGGCCCCGGCCCGCCCGGCCCAGGCCCGGCCCGCCCAGGCCCGGGACGCGCCCGCGGCCGTGGGCTCAGCGCTGCCCTCCGGTCACCCGGCGGGGCAGCCCCAGGGGATTGGCCTCGCGCAGCTCCGGCGGGAGCAGCGCGTCCGGGACGGACTGGTACGCCACCGGGCGCAGCCAGCGCTCGATCGCGGTGGCGCCGACGGAGGTGGAGTGGGAGGTGGCCGCCGGGTACGGGCCGCCGTGGTGCTGGGCCGGTGCCACCGCGACCCCGGTCGGCCAGCCGTTCACCACGATCCGCCCCGCCAGCTCCGTGACCTGCCCGATCAGTTCGGCGGCCGAAGGGGAGCCGGCCGGGCCCGGGACGCCCTCGGTCTCGGCGGCGGACAGGTGGAGGGTGGCGCTCAGGTTGCCGCCGAGCCGGGCCAGCACCTCGGTCGCCTCGCGCGGTTCGGCGTAGCGGACGACGACCGTCACCGGGCCGAAGCACTCCTCCAGGAGCACCTCGTGGGGGCCGCCCTCCAGGAGGGTCGCGGCCCGGACGCTCAGGTAGCCCGCGCCGACGGAGTGCTCCCCGCCGGGGCCCGGGAGGACGGGGGAGGTGACGCCGGGCAGCGCGGCCCGCTCGCGGACGCCGGCGAGGAAGTTCTCCCGCATCCGGTGGTCCAGCAGCACCCCCGGTCCGGTCTCCCCGAGGGACTTCGCGAGCGCGCCGGTGAGCCGGTCGCCGTCGGGGCCTTCGGGGACCAGGACCAGGCCCGGCTTGACGCAGAACTGGCCCACCCCGAGGGTGACCGCGCCCGCGAGGCCGCCACCGATCGTCTCGGCGCCCTCGGCGGCGGCCGCCGGGGTGACCACGACGGGGTTGAGGGAGCCGAGTTCGCCGTGGAAGGGGATGGGGACCGGCCGGGCCGCGGCCGCGTCGAACAGGGCCCGGCCGCCCCGCAGGGAGCCGGTGAACCCGGCGGCGGTGACGAGGGGGTGGCGGACCAGCTCCAGCCCGGCGTCGAAGCCGTGCACGACGTGGACCACCTCGGGCGGCAGCCCGCTCGCCCCCGCGGCCCGGCGCAGCAGCGCGGCGCACAGCTCGGAGGTGGCCGGGTGGTCGGGGTGGGCCTTGACGACCACGGGGCAGCCGGCGGCGAGGGCGCTGGCGGTGTCCCCGCCGGGGACGGAGAAGGCGAGCGGGAAGTTGGAGGCGGCGTAGACGGCGACCACGCCCAGCGGCACCTTGTACCGGCGCAGCTCGGGGCGCGGCGGGGTGAGCGTGGCGTCGGCGAGGTCGATGCGGACGTCGAGGTGGGAGCCCTCCTCGACGGCGTCCGCGAACGCCCGCAGCTGGCCGGTGGTGCGGGCGAGTTCGCCGGTGAGGCGGGCCGGGCCGAGCGCGGTCTCGGCGTCGGCGGTCTCGACGACCAGGGGGCCGGCCTCGTCGAGCAGATCGGCGGCGGCGCGCAGGAAGGCGACGCGGGCGGTGCGGTCGGCCAGAGCGGCGCGGGCGGAGTGGGCCGCGCGGACGGCCCGGTCCACGTCCCGGGGCGTCGCTTCGGCCGTGACCTCTTCGCGCTGCTTCCCGGTGCGGGGGTCCACACTCCAGACTGGTGTCGCTGCCATCGCCCGCTGCCTCCTGGATCGTTCAGTATTCTGAACGCCGTTCCGGTGGATGAATGATCACTTCTGCTGCGGACTCTATTTCCGCGTCCATCGCGTGACAAGAGGCGATCAGAGCCGACCAGAGGGGAAGCAGGCGCATGACGACAGCCGAGACGGGTGAGACTGGCAGGACAGCCGAGATGGGTGAGACCGGCGGGACCGGCGGGACGGCTGAGATGGGGGAGGCGGCCGGGGCGGCGCCGGTGAAGTCGGCGGTGCGCACGGTACTGCTGCTGGAGCACTTCGCGGCCCGGCCGGGACTGCACAGCCTCGCCGACATCCAGAACGACCTCTCCCTGCCCAAGTCCAGCCTCTACATGCTGCTGCGCACCCTGGTGAACCTGGGCTGGGTGGAGACGGACGCCACCGGCACCCGGTACGGCATCGGAGTACGGGCCCTGCTCGTCGGCAGCTCGTACATCGACGGGGACGAGGTGGTGGCGGCGGCCCGCCCCACCCTGGACCGGCTTTCGGACGACACCACCGAGACCATCCACCTGGCCCGGATGGACGGGACCAGTGTGGTGTACCTCGCGACCCGGCAGTCCCAGCACTACCTGCGGCCCTTCACCCGGGTCGGGCGGCGGCTGCCGGTGCACTCGACCGCGCTCGGCAAGGCTCTGCTGGCCACGCACAGCGACGAGGAGGTGCGCAGACTGCTGCCCCGGCGGCTGGAGGCGGTCACGCAGCACACCATCACCGACCGGGAGCAACTGATGGAGGAGCTGGCGCTGGTGCGGGAGCAGGGGTACGCGGTGGACCGCGAGGAGAACACGCTCGGGCTGCGCTGCTTCGGGGTGGCCGTGCCGTACCGGACGCCGGCGCGGGACGCGGTGAGCTGCTCGGTCCCGGTGGCGCGGCTGACGCCGGGGCACGAACAGCTGATCAAGGCCGCGCTGTTCGAGGCGCGGGACCGGCTGTCGGTGGTGACGCGGCGCATGTGAGCGGGTCCCGGGCGGACGGTTGCCCGGGCGGGGGCGCGCGGTGGGTGGTGGTGCGCTGCGGACGCAGGGGTTCCTCCCCCGGGTGGGGGAGGCGGATCACCTTCGTGGGGGAGGTGGCGGGGCGCCGCGCACGGGACCGTTGGGACATGACCACACGAGCGGCGCAGACAACGACCCCGACGCGGCCGACGGCTCCCCACCAGGGGGCCGGGCGGCGGATCCTGGCGGGTGCGGCCGTGGCCGCCACCCTGCCGTACCTCGCCCTCAAGGCGGCCTGGGTGGCCGGGAGCCATCTCGGCATACCGGAAGGCAGCATCCTGCTGAAGCCCGGGCTGTTCTTCACGGCTGCCAACTCCGTGACGCTGGCGATGGACGCCTGCGTGATCCTGCTCGTGCTGGTGCTCACCCGCCCCTGGGGCATGCGGGTCCCGTCCTGGCTGCTGACCCTGCCGGTCTTCGTCGCCACCGGGCTGCTCACCCCGATCGTCCTCGGCTACCCCTCCCAACTCCTCGTCAGGGCCCTGGGCATGGGCGCGGACGAGCAGGTCCGGGCGGCGTCGAAGCCCTTCCTCGAACCCTGGGTGTTCGCGGTCGTCTACAGCGGCTTCATCATCCAGGCGGTCGCCCTGGCCGGACTGTTCGTCCCCTACGCGCGAAGGCGCTGGGGCGGCCTCTGGCAGGGTGCGGCCGGCCGGCGGCTGCCCCCCCCCCCCGGGGGGGGGGGGGGCCCCCCGCGGCGGTGTGCGCCGGAGTCGTGGGCGCGGCGCACCTGTACTGGGCCTTCGGGGGGAGCGCCGGGCTCTCGGCGCAGCAGGCCGCGGTGTACTCGGCGGAGACGGGCGTGGTGTCCGCGGCCCACGCGGTCTGCGCGTTCGGGGCCGCCGCGGGGGCGCTCCTGCTGGCCCGCGGCGGGACGGGCCGGGCGGACCTGCGGTTGGCCCTCGCCTGGATCGGCGCGGGCGCGACGTTCAGCTGGGGGACGTGGATGCTGCTCTCGGCCGTGGGGCCGCAGCTCGACTCGGGCGACGGGGCCACCCTGGCGGTCACCCTGACCTACGCTGGCCAGATGATCACCGGCCTGCTCTCGGCCGGCGTCCTCATACGGTTCCTGAGGTCCCGCCGGACCGGCTGAGGAGGCGGCGCGGACGCCCGGGGCCGGGGCCGGGGCCCGGGGCCGCAGGCCCGAAGCGGAGTACCGGGGGGCGGAGCGGACGCAGCGGGGCGGAGCGGAGCAGGGCTTGTGCGGGCGGGGCCGTGCGGGGCGGGGCCGTGTGGTGCGGGCGCGAGGCGATCGGGGGAGCGGTGAGCGGGTTCGACGGGGAGGGACCGGGAGCGGGGCGCCCGGCGGCGGTGCGCGGGCGGATGCGGCGGGCGCGGGAGTGGGCGGGGCGGGCGCTGGGAGCGCGGGCCCGGCTGCGGTGGGTGCACCAGATACTCGGCGGGGCGCTGCTGATGCCCTATCTCCTGCTCGCCCAGGTCGGGGTGGGCATGGCGGCCGGCGGGGTCAATGCGATGAGCTCCTTCGGGCTGACCCTGATCGCCTACGCCGCCGCCCTTCCGCTGGCCGCCGTCACCGGGCTGGTCGGGCTGGTACGGCCGCTGTCGGTGGCTGCGGCACGGGCCATGTGCGGGGTGCCCGGGGACACCCTGGCCGAGGGGCAGGCCCGGTCATGGTCCGCCCGGTGGCGGGCCTCCGCCTGGTGGACCCTGCACCTGGGGGTCGGTGCGGTGGTCAGTGGGGTGAGTCTCGCGGCGCCGCCCATGGCGGTCGTGCTGATCGTGCTGCCGCTCTCGGACAACCTGCGCGGATCCCATCTCGGGATGGGCCCGCTCAGTACGACGGCCGAGGCGTTCGTGGCCCCCGTGCTGGGGGTGGGGCTGATGGCCGGGGTCGTCCTCTGCGCCGCCGGGGCGGGGGCGCTGCTGGCCCGGCTCGCGCCCGTGCTGCTGGGCCCGACCGCGGCGGACCGGCTGGCCGCCGCCGAGGAACGGGCGGCCGACCTCGCCGTGCGCAACCGGCTGGCCCGGGAGCTGCACGACGCGGTGGGACATGCCCTGAGCGCCGTCACCCTCCAGGCGGGCGCGGCCCGGCGGGTGCTCGACAGAGACCCCGACTTCGTGCGGGAGGCGCTCGCCGCGATCGAGGACACGACCCGGCGCACCGTGGGCGAGCTGGACGCCGTGCTCGGCCTGCTGCGCGACGGCGACCCGGCGCGGGCCGACGCGGCGCCCGCCCCGACCCTGGCCGCCGACCTCGACGGGCTGCTGGCCCGCAGCCGGGCGGGCGGCACCACCGTCGCCGCCGAGCAGCACCCCGGGCCGGCCGGGGACTGGGCGCAGCTCCCGGCGATCGCCTCGCGCGAGGCGTACCGGATCGTCCAGGAAGGCCTCAGCAACGCCCTGCGCCACGGGGCGGGGCCGGTCGCCTTGCGGATCCGGGTCCACACGTCCGATCGTCACCGTGAACTGGAGATCACCATGACCAACCCGACGGCGCAGTCCCCGGCCCCGTGTGCGGAGGAGGAACGGCGCACCACCGGGGGCCGCGGGCTGCGGGGCGCCGCCGAGCGGGCCGCGCTGCTCGGCGGCCGCGTCGAGGCCGGGCCGTACGACGGCGGGTGGCGGCTGAGGGCGTCCCTGCCGCTCGGCACCACCCCCGGCGGGCCGGCGGACGGGTCCCCCGACGGGCCGGCGGGAGGGTCCCCCGGCGGGCCGGCGGACGGGTCCCCCGGCGGGCCGGCGGGAGGGTCCCCCGGCGGGTCCGCCGAGAGGTTCGTCCGGGGGGCTGCCGGGGAGTCACCCGACGGGCCCGTGGCCGTGGGGCGGGCCGTGGGCCGCCGCCGGAGCAGGGGGGCCGGGCGATGAGCCGGCCGCCGCTGCGCGTGCTGATCGCCGATGACGAGCGGATGGTCCGTACCGCCCTGCGCGTCATCCTCGACGCCGAACCCGATCTGGAGGTCGTCGGGGAGGCCGCCTCCGGAGCCGAGGCCGTCGGGCTGGTCCGCTCACTGGCGCCCGACGTGGTGCTGATGGACGTCCGGATGCCGGAGATCGACGGCATCCGGGCCACCGAGCAGATCCTCGCGACCATGGCCGAACCGCCCCGGATCGTGGTCGTCACCACCTTCGAGAACGACGCCTACGTCTACGACGCGCTGCGCGCGGGCGCCTCCGGGTTCCTGCTCAAGCGGGCCGCCGCGGACGAGCTGATCGGCGCGGTCCGGCTCGTCGCCCGGGGCGACTCGCTGCTCTTCCCTGCGGCCGTCCGCGCGCTGGCGGCGGCGCACACGGCCGCCGCCGCGGCCCCGGTCTGGGCCTCCCGGCTCACGGAACGCGAGGCCGACGTCCTGCGCCTGATGGCCTCCGGCCTGTCGAACCACGAGATCAGCGAGCACCTGGGGGTGGGCCCGCAGACCGTCAAGACGCACGTGGCCGGCGTCCTGGCCAAGACCGGCTCCCGCGACCGCACGCAGGCGGTCATCGCCGCCTACGAGGGGGGCTTCATCATGAGGAAAGGCTGAGAAGCCCGCCACAATCGGGGCAGAGCGGAACGCACGGGACCGTCCGCGCGTCCTTCAGGGGGATGAACAAGACGATCAGGCGTGCGTCGGTCTTCTGTCTGCTTCTGGTGCTGGCCCTTTTGGTGCGGGTCACCTGGGTGCAGGCATACCAAGGCCAGGCCCTCGCAGACGACAAGAACAACCGGCGCAACCTCATCGGGCAGTACGAGAACCCGCTGGGGAACATCATCGTGGGCGGGCAGGCCATCACCGGCTCCACGAAGACGGGCGGCAAGGACTTCGGGTACAAGAGGACGTACACCGACGGCCCGCTCTACGCGCCGATCACCGGCTACAGCTCCCAGGCCTACGGCACGACCATGCTGGAGGGCGTCTACAAGAACATCCTGAACGGCTCCGACACCCGGCTCAAGACGGTCATGGACACGCTCACCAACAAGCGGGCCGATCCGGGCAACGTCCTGACGACCATCGACAGGGACGTCCAGAAGGCCGCCTACGACGCCCTCCAGGGCAAGCAGGGCGCGGCCGTGGCCATCGACCCGGCGACGGGCGAGATCCTCGCCGTCGTGAACAACCCCTCGTACGACCCGGGCCGGATCACGGGAGCCAACGACGAGAAGGCCTGGAAGGAGCTCTCGGCCGACCAGGGCAAGGCCATGGAGAACGTGGCGCTGCGCAAGCCGCAGGCCCCCGGTTCCACCTTCAAGCTCGTCACCCTCGCGTCGGCCATCGAGAACGGGCTGGTCACCAGCATCGACGCGCCGACCGGCATCCCGGCCCCCTACACGATCCCGGGCACCCGCACGAACCTGCCCAGCGAGGCGGGCGACGCGGCCTGCAACAACGTCTCGGCACGCACCGCCCTCAAGCTGTCCTGCAACAACGTCTTCGCGGAGCTGGCCTCCCGGCTGGGCCAGGACAAGATGCGGGCGACGGCCGAGAAGCTCGGGTTCAACGTCCAGATCGACACCCCGGTCCGCACCAACCCGCCGAGCAAGTACCCGACGAAGAAGATGTCCATCGACCAGGTCGCGCAGACGGGTATCGGCCAGTTCGACGTGCAGGCCACCCCGCTCCAGATCGCCATGGTGACCGCAGCCATCGAGAACGGCGGCAAGCTCGTCGCGCCGCACATGGTCTCCGAGGTCACCGACGCCGACGGCAACGTCCTGGAGAGCTTCAAGAACCCGAAGTCGCAGGAGGTCATGAGCGCGAGGACCGCCTCGATGCTCCAGGACGCCATGCGCACGGTGGCCACCGAAGGCGGCGGCAAGCCCGCCCAGGTCGCGGGCGCCGAGGTGGGCGGCAAGACGGGTACCGCCCAGCGCGGCGTGGACAACAGCATCCCGCCGCTCGCCTGGTTCACCTCGTACGGCAAGTCGGGCGGCAAGCAGATCGCCGTCGCCGTGATGATCGAGAACTCGGACACCGACCGTTCCGAGATCGGCGGCGGCAGGCTGGCCGCGCCGATCGCCCAGAAGATGATGGCGGCCTGGCTGAAGAAGTGACGGTCCCACGGGAGAAGACGACGCGCCGGGAACCGAACGGGGTTACCGGCGCGTTCTCCCTCCCGTGATCAGGACCGCACTCCCGACCGACATCGCCGCCATCGCCGCCCTGCACACCAGGGCGCGCGCCACCTACTACCGGGGCCGCGTCCCGGAAGAGGAGTACAACGGCGCGGCGGAAGTGGCCCGGTCCCGCGAGGGCTGGGCCCGCGCGGTGGGCCGGGCGCAGTCGCAGGGCCGGGTGTTCTGCGCCGAACGGGACGGCGAGGTCACCGGCGTGGCCGCCTACCTCACCGCCGACGGCGAGACCACCCTCACCCAGCTCCACGTCGACCCCGCCCACTGGCGCCGGGGCACCGGGGCCGCCCTGCACGCCGCCTGCCTCGACGCCTGGCGCCGGGGCGGGATCGAGCGGGTCCGCCTGGAGGTCTACGGGCACAATCTGCGCGCCCAGGCCTTCTACGCCTCCCACGGCTGGCGCCCCGACCCGGCGGACACCCCCTCCGGCACCCACCGCACCCTCTGGCTCCGGGTGCCCCGCGCGTCCGGGGAATGAGACGGGCCGATGAATGGTTGAACCGCAAACCGTTTCATTCCCGTCAGAACCCGGAGAGAAGAAGGACCATGCGCGTCGAGATCTGGAGCGACATCGCCTGCCCCTGGTGCTACATCGGCAAGGCCCGTTTCACCAAGGGCCTGGGCGCGTTCGCGCACCGCGACGAGGTGGAGGTCGTCTTCCGGTCCTTCGAGCTCGATCCGGGCGGCGCCAAGGGTGTCACCGCCCCCGTGCTGGAGATGCTGGCCCGCAAGTACGGCCGCACCCTCGACGAGGCGCGCGGCATGGAGGAGCACGTCGCGGCGAGCGCCCGCGCCGAAGGGCTGACGTACCGGACCGAGGGCCGCGACCACGGCAACACCTTCGACGTTCACCGCCTGCTGCACCTGGCCGCCGCCCGCGGCCGCCAGGAGGAGCTGCTCGACCTCGCCTACCGGGCCAACTTCGCCGAGGAGCGGTCGGTCTTCGACCCGGAGGTGCTGGTCGCGCTCGCCGTCGAGGCGGGGCTGGACGAGGCGGAGGCCCGGGAGGTCCTCGCCGACGGGTCCGCCTACGCCGACGGGGTCCGGGCCGACGAGCGCGAGGCGGCCGAACTCGGCGCCAACGCCGTGCCGTTCTTCGTGTTCGACCGCCGCTACGGCATCTCCGGCGGCCAGCCCGCCGAGGTGTTCACCCAGGCGCTGGAGCAGGCCTGGGCCGGACGCGAGCCGGTCGGGGCGGACGCCGCCGCCGAGGCCTGCGAACCGGACGGGGCCTGTGCCGTTCCCCAGTCCTGACCCGGCCGGGAGGGGTGGGGGTCCGGGCGTCCGTCGCCGGGATCCCGCCCCGACCCCCAGTCCATAAGGAAGTCTTTGGGTTGACCTGCAAATAAAGGCAATGGACTTTGAGGTGTCCCTGGCGCAGAGTTGACGCCATGGACACCACCGACGTTCCCCTCGCCGACCTGTGCCGCGCCGAGTTCGCGCACTCCACCACCTATCTCAACACGGCCACCAGCGGGATCCTCCCGCGCGCGGCCGTGGCCGAGGTGCGCGCGCTCGCCGAGGCCGCCGGGGCCGGACTGCCCGCCGGATTCGGCGACTTCGAACGCGTGGACCGGGTCCGGGCGGCCTTTGCCCGCCTCGTCGGGGTCGATGCCGGGCGGGTGGCCATCGGCTCCTCCGTCGCCGCACACGTCGGAGTGGTCTCGGCCTCCCTGCCGGTCGGCGCCGAAGTCCTGGTCCCCGAGGGCGACTTCGCCTCCGTCATGAACCCCTTCGTGGTGCGCGGCGACCTCAAGGTCCGCTTCGCTCCGCTGGAGTCCCTCGCCGAAGCCGTGGACGCGGACACCGAGCTGGTCGCGCTGAGCGCCGTGCAGTCCGCCGACGGGCGCACCGCCGACCTCGCCGCGATCCGCGCGGCGACCGCCGCGCACGGCGCACGGATGCTCGTCGACGCGACCCACGCCGCGGGCTGGCTGCCCTTCGACGCCTCGCCCTACGCGTACACGGTCACCGCCGGGTACAAGTGGCTGCTGGGCGGCCGTGGAGCCTCGTACCTCACGGTCTCCGAGGAGGCCCAGCCCGGCCTGGTCCCGCTGCACGCCGGCTGGGTGGCGGCCGAGTCGATGTGGGACGCCACCTACGGCCCGATGCGCCGACTGGCCCGGGACGCGCGCCGGTTCGACGAGTCCCCCGCCTTCCTCGCCTACCACGCCGCCGAGCCCTCGCTCGCGCTGCTGGAGCGGGTCGGCATCGAGGCCGTGCACGCGCACGACACCGCACTGGCCGCCCGATACCGGGCCGGCCTCGCCCGCCTCGGCCACGAACCCGTGCCGGGCGGGGCCCCGATCGTCTCCGTCCCCGGCCTCGCCGGCCACCAGGCGCGGCTCCTCGAAGCCGGGGTGTCCACCGCGGCCCGGGCCGGGGCGCTGCGGGCCTCGTTCCACCTGTACAACACGGAGGCGGACGTCGACCGGCTGCTGGACGTGCTGGCCGGCTGACCCCGTCGCCCCGTCGCCCCGTCGCCCCGACCGTGACGCCCCGAGGCCCCCGGCGGCCCGGCCCTACCGCCAGGCCGCCGTCGCCGCCGCCAGCGCCGGGGCCGGGTCCGCGGACAGTGCCGAGGCCAGGGCGTTCAGCGCGGCGGCGACCGCTTCGGGCGAGGCCGCCGGGCCGTAGTGGTTGACCCGGACCATCTCCTGGGCCAGGGCCCCGCCGCCCGCCGCGAGCGGGGCCGCCGGGTCCGCCGACAGGGCCTTCGCCACCACCAGGGAGGCCTCCGCGACCCGCAGCGTGGTCGCCACCGGCGCCGCCTGCGCCGGGTCCGCGACCCAGGGGGCGATGCCGAGGGCCGCCGCGCCCGCCCGGGTGGCTCGGGCGGCGGCCTCGTGGCGGGCCAGCACCCCGTCCAGGCCCTCGGCCGAGATCCGGTCCAGGCAGGCCTCCAGCGCCAGCATCTCCAGCTGCGCGGGCGCGTGCAGCAGGGCCTTGCGCCCGCCGTCGATCCAGCGCTCCTTCCAGTCCAGGAGGGAGAGGTACGAGCGGCGCGGCGCCGCCGGGTTCCGCGCGAACCGGTCCCACGCGCGGTCCGACACCGACACCGCCGAGACCCCGGCCGGGCCGCCCATCGCCTTCTGGGCGCCGATCACGCACAGGTCCACGCCCCACGCGTCCGGCAGCAGCGGCTCGGCGCCCACCGAGGCCACCGCGTCCAGCATGAACAGCGCCCCGTGGGCCCGTACCGCCTCACCGATCTCCGCCACCGGGTTGGTGTTGCCGGTGGCCGCCTCGGCGTGCACCAGCGAGACGAAGTCGATCTCCGGGTGTGCGGCCAGGGCGCGCGCCACCTGCTCGCCGGTGACCGCCGTGTCGAAGGACACCGCCAGGTCCACCACGTGGGCCCCGGCATTGCGCAGCCAGTTGCCGAAGGTGGTCCCGTAGGGCCCGGTGACGATGTTCAGCGCCGTCGAACCGGGCCGTGCGCCCGAGCGGATGCAGCCCTCCAGCGGCAGCAGCGCCTCGCCCTGGGTGATCACCACGTCCTGCCGGGTGCCGAGGAGTGCGGCCACTCCCCGCTCGATCGTCGCGAAGCGCTCGGGGGTGAGCGGCGGAAGGTCCAGGAGGGGGTGGGTCACGGCGGTGCTCTCTTCGTCCGGGGTTACCGGGTGAGCGTACCCAGCACGCGCGTAGGGTGCCGACATGAGTGATCAGAGCGGTGTGCTCCATGTGAAGGGACGGGTCCTGGTCGGGCCCCACGAGGTGCGCGACGAGCTGTGGATCGTCGGCGGCCGGATCTCCTGGGAGCGGCCGCGCGCCGCCGGCGAGATCACCACCGTCACCGGCTGGGCCCTGCCCGGTCTGGTCGACGCGCACTGTCACGTGGGCCTGGACGCCCACGGTCCGGTCGACGCGGCGACCGCCGAGGAACAGGCCCTGACCGACCGGGACGCGGGCACCCTCCTGATCCGCGACGCCGGTTCCCCTTCCGACACGCGCTGGATCGACGACCGCGCCGACCTTCCGAAGATCATCCGCGCGGGCCGGCACATCGCCCGGACCCGCCGCTACATCCGCAACTACGCCCACGAGATCGAGCCCGCCGACCTGGTCGAGTACGTCGGCCGCGAGGCGCTGCGCGGGGACGGCTGGGTGAAGCTGGTCGGCGACTGGATCGACCGCGACGCCGGTGACCTGACGGCCTGCTGGCCGCGCGCCGAGGTGGAGGCCGCCATCGCCGAGGCGCACCGGCTCGGCGCCCGGGTCACGGCGCACTGCTTCGCCGAGGACTCGCTGCGCGACCTCGTCGAGGCGGGCATCGACTGCGTGGAGCACGCCACGGGCCTCACCGAGGACACCATCCCGCTGTTCGCGGAGCGCGGCGTGGCGATCGTGCCGACCCTGGTGAACATCGCGACCTTCCCGAAGCTGGCGGCGGGCGGCGAGACGAAGTTCCCCCGCTGGTCGGCGCACATGCGCAGGCTCCACGAGCGGCGCTACGACACGGTGCGGGCGGCCTGGGACGCGGGCGTGCCCGTGTACGTCGGCACCGACGCGGGGGGTTCCCTGCCGCACGGCCTGGTCGCCGCCGAGGTCGCGGAGCTCGTCAAGGCCGGGATCCCGGCCCTGGACGCCCTCTCGGCCACGGCCTGGGCGGCCCGCGAGTGGCTCGGGCGGCCCGGCCTGACCGAAGGGGCCCCGGCCGACCTCGTGGTGTACGCGTCCGACCCGCGGGCCGACGTGCGGGCCCTGGCCCGGCCGGAGCGGGTGATCGTGAACGGCGAGGTCCGCGCCTAGTGCTGTGACCCGGTGAACCCTTCCGGTCACAGCACTGGCCTCCGCGCCCGGACCCTGGCGGACGCTTGTTGACGGGGCGTGACATCCACGCCCCGTCGGTCGTTCACTACGCCAGACCCGCAGTCCTGCGGCCGTGGTGGTGGGGCTGGAGGGAACGTGCGTGCCGAACCGGGCGCCACAAATCGAATACGTGCATGGAAACCACCCGTTGGGGTGAACTCGCGCCAGGTGCCTGCCCGTTCACTCACAGTGCGTAAAGATTTCGAGCGTCGAAGCCGTCGGCGCGCGCAATGTCCCCCATTGGCGCCGCCGCGACGGCTCCCATCTCCCTGGGGGTTCCACCATCTTGAACAGCAACACCTTCCGCCTGCCCGCGGCCGTTCTGCTCGCCACGGGGGCGGTGGCCCTCATCTCCGCACCGCCCGCCCTCGCCAAGGACGGCCCCGGCGGCGGTGCGGGTGCGGGCAGCTCCGGCGCCGTCGTCCTGCGGGCCGGACTGGACGTCGGCCTGCTCAACAAGGCCGTGCACGTACCGCTGAAGGCCACCCTCAACGAGGTCAGCGCCCCCGCCGCCGCCGAGAAGACCGCCCTGACCGTCACCCTCGACGGAGCCGAACAGGGGCAGCCGGTGAGTGTCCTGAAGGCGGAGGTCGCCACCGCCAAGGCCACCGCCGACCAGAGCCGCGCCCAGGCGGAGGCGAACCTCGCCCACGCCAAGGTGCACGTCCCCGGACTGCCGGCGCTCTCCCTCATCGAGGTGGAGAAGGTCACCTCCAAGGCCGTCTGCGAGGCGGGCAGGAAGCCGGTCGCGAGCTCGAACGTCCTCGGTTCCGTCACCGCGCTCGGCAAGAAGATCACCCTGACGGCGGGCGGCCCCACCAAGGTCGAGGTCCCGGGCGTCGGCCTCGTCAGCCTGGAACTCTCCGGAACGCAGACCACCTCCACCACCGCCGCCGCGTCCGCGCTCCGGCTGAAGGTGTCCGTGAACCCGCTGAACCTGAACGTGGCCGAGGTCGACGGCGAGGTCGTGCTCGCCGAGGCGCACTGCACCGCCCCCGAGGGCTCCGCCCCCTCGACGGGCCCGTCGGCGAAGCCCGACATCAAGGCGCAGGCCGCCACCGGATCGGGAACGGCCGTCACCCACGCCGACCTCGCCGAGACCGGAGCCGCTTCCGTGACCCCGTACGTCGCGGGCGGCGCGCTGCTCCTCCTCGGCATCGGCGCGGGCGCGCTCGTGGTGACCCGGCGCGGCAGGGCCTCGTAGCGTTCGCGGCCGCGCCGCCCGGCGGGCGGCGCGCTCCCCGGGCCCGGCCGGCCGCGCCCCCGGTGTTACCGGGCGGCCAGCGTCAGGGCGTGGTCCAGGGCCTGGAGGAGGCGGCCCGTCGTCGCGCGGTCCCGGACCGCCAGGCGCAACCAGGAGGAGTCCAGGCCGGGGAAGGTGTCGCCGCGGCGGACCGCGAAGCCGAGGGCGCGCAGCCGGGTGCGGACCTCCGCCGCCCCCGCCACCCGGATCAGCACGAACGGTCCCTCCGCGACCCCGGCCACCGAGATCTCCTCGAACTCCGCGAGCCCGGCCAGCAGGTGCGCCCGGTCCACCGCGATCCGCCGGGCCGCCTCCTCCGCCTCGGCCAGCGCCGCCGGAGCCACACAGGCCTCGGCCGCCACCAGCGCCGGCGTCGACACCGGCCACAGCGGCTGCGCGGCCGCCAGCTTCGCGATCACCTCCGGCTCCGCCAGCACGTAGCCGATCCGCAGCCCGGCCAGCCCCCACGTCTTGGTGAGGCTCCGGAGCACCACCAGCCCCGGTACGTCCATCCGCCCCGCCAGGGCCTCCCGTTCGCCCGGGACGGCGTCCATGAAGGCCTCGTCCACCACGAGGGTCCGTCCCGGCCGGGCCAGCGCCGCCAGCGTCGCGGCCGGGTGCAGCACGGAGGTGGGGTTGGTGGGGTTCCCGACGACCACCAGGTCGGCGTCCTGCGGCACCGCCGCCGGGTCCAGCCGGAACCCGTCCGCCGCGCGCAGCACCACCCGTTCCACCCGGTGCCCGGCGTCCCGCAGGGCCGCCTCCGGTTCGGTGAACTGTGGGTGCACCACCACCGGCCGCACGGCACCCAGGGCCCGCGCGATCAGGACGAACGCCTCCGCCGCCCCCGCCGTCAGCAGCACCCGCTCCACCGGCAGCCCGTGCCGGGCCGCCACCGCCGTCCGCGCCGCCCGGCCGTCCGGGTACGCGGCCAGGGAGCCGAGGCTGTCCGCGATCCGGAGCCTGAGCCACTCCGGCGGCGTGTCCGCCCGTACGTTGACCGCCAGGTCCACCAGCGCGCCGCCCGCGTCCACCACCTCCGCGTCCCCGTGGTGGCGCAGGTCGTGCTCCTGCACGGTGGCCACCGCGCAGGTCGCCGCCACCGACCGGCGCTTGGGCACCAGGAGCTCCCCGCCGCCCGCCAGCGCCGCCGCCTCCGCCACCGACGCCGTCCCGGCGGCCTCGCGCACGGCCCCGGAGGGATGCGGTACGGAGATCCGCGCGAGCTCCTCGGCGGGATAGCCGACCAGCGGCACACCGAAACGTTCCGCCGCCCCGGCGATCCCCGCCTCCAGGGTCTTGGACTCCACCGTGGCCAGCGCCGTCACCGCCCCCGTGGACAGCCCGGCGCCCCGCAGCGTCTCCTCGACGAGCGCGCAGACCTCCTCCACGGAGACCCCCGCCCGTCCGCCGACCCCGACCACCAGCTTGGTCACGTACTCGCCCACCGGGGTCCTCCCCTCCGTAGTCACTTGCGTCTGTCTGTCGTCAACACGGTGTCGCCCGCCACCCGCGCGCGGAAGTGCGCACCCGGCCGACAGTCGGTATTCAGGGGCACATGGCGGTGATCGTGGCGTTGGGCGCGTTCCTGATGACGCTGGCGGGCGGATGGACGGCGCAACGCGTCACCGACCGCCGCCACCTCGTGCTGGGCCTGGCCGGCGGGCTGATGCTCGGCGTGGTGGGCCTCGACCTGCTCCCGGAGGCGATGCACGCCGCCGGCGACGAGGTCTTCGGCGTCCCGCTCGCCCTGCTGCTCTTCGTGGGCGGGTTCCTCGTCGCCCACGTGGTGGAGCGGGTACTGGCGGTCCGCCAGGCGTCGCACGGCGCCGAGAACGGCGGCCGGGTCCCCCAGGTCGGGCTCACGGCCGCCGCGGCCATGGTCGGCCACAGCCTCGCCGACGGGGTCGCGCTGGGCGCCGCCTTCCAGGTCGGCGGGGGGATGGGCCTCGCCGTGGCCCTGGCCGTCCTCACCCACGACTTCGCCGACGGCTTCAACACGTACACCCTCACGACCCTCTACGGGAACGACCGCGGCAAGGCCCTGAAGATGCTCTTCGCGGACGCGGTGGCACCGGTCGTGGGCGCCGCGTCCACTCTGCTGTTCACCCTTCCGGAGGAACCCCTCGGGGCCTACCTCGGTTTCTTCGGAGGTGTCCTGCTGTACCTGGCGGCGGCCGAGATCCTGCCCGAGGCGCACCACGAACACCCCGCCCTGTCCACCTTGATGTGCACGCTGGGCGGAGTGGCCGGGATCTGGCTCGTGGTCGGCGTCGCGGACTGACCTCACCCGGGGATCACCCGCCGTCCCGGGCGCCCCCGACGGCCCCGGACTCCGCGGCTGCCCGAGCCGCCGCCGTGAAGCGGGCGGCCACGGAGGGCCGCGCCGCCCAGTGGGTGTGCAGGTAGCTGGCGTGCACCCCGCCCCGCACGAAGCCCTCGACCCGCCGCTCCGGATGCGTGAACCCCCAGGCCGGCGTGGTGCCCGCGCCCGGCTCGATCACCGTCCGGTGGAACTCGTGGCCGCGCAGCCGGGTCCCGTTGGCGGCGAGCGAGCTGTCCGCCACCGCCACCGCCTCCCGGTACCCGAGCGTGAGCCGCTCCGACATCCGCGCGTCGGCGTCGAGCACCCCGCACATCGGCTTCCCGTCCAGCGAACCGGCCAGGTAGAGCAGCCCGGCGCACTCGGCCGCCACCGGCCCGCCGGCCTCCGCGAAGGCCGCCACGGCCGCCCGCAGCGGCTCGTTCGCGGACAGCTCGGGCGCGTACACCTCGGGGAACCCGCCCCCGATCACCAGGCCGGACGTCCCGTCCGGCAGCGCCTCGTCCCGCAGCGGGTCGAAGGCGACCACCTCCGCCCCGGCGGCCGTGAGCAGCTCCGCGTGCTCGGCGTAGGAGAAGGTGAAGGCGGGCCCGCCGGCGACGGCCACCACCGGTCGCGGCCCGGCCCCGGCCGGCGCGGGGGACACGGAGGACACGGGGGACACCCCGTCCGGGGACCCCCCGGCCGTCCCGGCCAGTGCCTCCCGAGGCGACCACACCGCGCAGTCCAGCGGGGGCGCCGTACGGGCCAGCGCCAGCAGGGCCTCCAGGTCGCAGCCCGCCCGCACCTGCTCGGCCAGGGCCGCCACGGAGGCCAGCGCGTCGGCCCGCCGCTCCGCCACCGGGACCAGCCCCAGGTGCCGCGACGGGGTCGCCACCTGAGGGGCCCGCCGCAGCACGCCGAGGACCGGCATCCCGGCCTCCTCCAGCGCCTCGCGCAGCATGACCTCGTGCCGGTCGGAGCCCACCTTGTTCAGGATCACCCCGCCGAGCCGCACCTGAGGGTCGAAGGAGGCGAAGCCGTGCACCAGCGCCGCCACCGACCGCGACTGCGAGGAGGCGTCCACCACGAGCACCACCGGCGCCCGCAGCAGCTTCGCGACCTGCGCCGTGGAGGCCAGCTCGCCCCGCCCCGCAGCCCCGTCGTAGAGCCCCATCACGCCCTCGACCACGGCGAGGTCGCACCCGGCGGAGCCGTGCGCGAACAGCGGCGCGACCAGTTCCGGACCGCACATGAAGGCGTCCAGGTTGCGGCCGGGCCGGCCCGTGGCGAGCGCGTGGTAGCCGGGGTCTATGTAGTCGGGCCCGGCCTTGTGCGGGGACACGGCGAGGCCGCGCTCCGCGAACGCCGCCATCAGGCCCGTCGCCACGGTGGTCTTGCCGCTCCCTGAGGACGGCGCGGCGATCACCAGCCGGGGCACGTTCACGGACGTCACCACTCGATGCCCTTCTGGCCCTTCTGGCCCGCGTCCATCGGGTGCTTGACCTTGGTCATCTCCGTGACCAGGTCCGCGAACTCCAGCAGCTCCTGCGGTGCGTTGCGGCCCGTGATGACCACGTGCTGGGTGCCGGGACGGTCCCGCAGCACCTCGATGACCTCGTTCACGTCGATCCAGCCCCAGTGCATCGGGTACGCGAACTCGTCGAGCACGTAGAGACGGTGCGTCTCGGCGGCCAGGTCGCGCTTGACCTGCTCCCAGCCCTCCTTCGCCGCCTGCTCGTTGTCGAGCTGCGCGTCGCGCTGGACCCAGGACCAGCCCTCGCCCATCTTGTGCCAGACGACCGGGCCGCCCTCGCCGGAAGCGCCCAGCACCTTCAGCGCGTTCTCCTCGCCGACCTTCCACTTCGCCGACTTGACGAACTGGAACACCCCGATCGACCAGCCCTGGTTCCAGGCGCGCAGCGCCAGCCCGAAGGCGGCCGTCGACTTGCCCTTGCCCGGGCCGGTGTGGACGAAGACGAGCGGACGGTTGCGGCGCTGGCGCGTCGTGAGTCCGTCGTCGGGAACGACGGACGGCTGTCCCTGCGGCATTACGCGGCCCTCCTGGAGACGCTGTTGAGTGACACAGTGTGGGTCACTGCGGTACGTACGTTCTTCACGAGCCCGGCCAGCGAATCGGCCCGCAGCCCGTCGAGGGTCACGGCCGGCGCCCCCAGATCGGCGGCGAGCACCCCGGCCAGTCCCAGCCGGACCGGCCCGGACTCGCAGTCCACGACCACCGAGGCGATCCCCTCGGCGGCCAGCAGCCGGGCGCTGCGGCCCGACAGCTCTCGCGGCGTGTCGCCCGTCCGGCCGCCCGGGACAACGGCCGAGGTGGCCCGCCCGTCGGTCACGACCACGAGCAGCGGGCGCCTCGAAGGGTCCCGCAGCCGTTCGACGCGCAGCACCTCGTGGGCCTTGAGCAGCCCGGCGGCGAGCGGGGTGCGCCCACCGGTCGGCAGCCGTTCCAGACGGACGGCCGCGGCGTCCACCGACGAGGTGGGCGGCAGCGCCAGCTCGGCCCCGGACCCGCGGAAGGTGATCAGGCCGACCTTGTCGCGGCGCTGGTAGGCGTCGAGGAGCAGCGACATGACGGCGCCCTTGACGGCGCTCATCCGCTGCCGGGCGGCCATCGAGCCCGAGGCGTCGACCACGAACAGGACGAGGTTGCCCTCGCGGCCCTCGCGGGTGGCCTGGCGCAGGTCGTCCTTGCGGATGACCAGCCCGCGCCCGTCGCGCCCGCGGGCCTTCTGGTGCGGGGCGGCGGCGTGGACGGTGGCCGCCAGGTGCAGCTTCGTCAGGTGGCCGCGGGGGCGCTGGGAACCGGTGGTGCGGCCGTGGGAGGTACGGGCGCGTGAACGCCGCCCCGCCGCGCCCTCGCCGAGGCCGGGCACGCTGAGCACCTTGGTGCGGAACGGCTCGGTGGCCGCCACGGGGGCCTGCTCGGCGGCGCCGGAGCCCTGGGGGGAGGGCTGCGGGGCGTCCTCGCGGCTGGTGTCGGGGGCGTCCGGGGCGGCCTCGGGGGAGTCCGCGTCCCGGGCGGGGGGCCCGTCGTGCTGCGGGGGGACCCCGCCGCCGTCCCCGTCCGGGCCGCCGTCCCCGTCGCCGCCGTCGTCCGGGCCCTGGGGCTCCGGGTCGGGCTCCGGCTCAGGCTCCTCGTCCGGGAACCCGTCGAGGATCCGGTCCAGCATCTCCTCGTCCAGCCCGGGGGCGTCGAACGGGTTGCGGCGGCGCCGGTGGGGGAGCGCCAGCAGGGCCGCCTGCCGCACGTCCTCCTTGCGCACCGCGGTCCGCCCCGCCCAGGCCGCCAGGGCCGTCGCCGTCCGCGCCATCACGATGTCGGCGCGCATCCCGTCGACCTCGAAGCCGGCGCAGGCGGCCGCGATCTGCAGCAGCGCGGTGTCCCCGAGCGACACCTGCGGCAGCAGCGCGCGGGCGGCCACGACCCGGGCGCGCACCCCGTGCTCCTCGTCGGCCCAGCGGACCGCGAAGGCCGCGGGGTCGTCCTCGTAGGCCAGTCGGCGGCGGACCACCTCGACGCGCTGGGCGGGCTCGCGGGAGGCCGCCACCTCGACCGTCAGCCCGAACCGGTCCAGGAGCTGCGGGCGCAGCTCGCCCTCCTCGGGGTTCATGGTGCCGACGAGCAGGAACCGGGCCGCGTGGCGTACGGAGACGCCCTCGCGCTCCACGTAGGAGGCGCCCATCGCGGCGGCGTCGAGGAGGACGTCCACCAGGTGGTCGTGGAGCAGGTTCACTTCGTCGACGTAGAGGATCCCGCGGTGCGCGTCGGCGAGGAGTCCCGGCTCGAAGGCCTTCACGCCCTCGGCCAGCGCCCGCTCGATGTCGAGGGCGCCGACGAGGCGGTCCTCGGAGGCACCGACGGGCAGCTCCACCATGCGGGCGGGACGGGCCGTGCCCGCGCCCGCCTCGTGCGGCCCGTCCGGGCAGCCCGGGTCCGGAGCGGCGGGGGCGCACGAGAACCGGCAGCCCGGCACGACGTCCACCTGAGGCAGCAGCGCGGACAGTGCGCGGACGGCGGTGGACTTCGCGGTCCCCTTCTCGCCGCGCACGAGCACGCCGCCGACCGCCGGGCTCACGGCGTTGAGGAGCAGCGCCAGCCGCAGGTCGTCCTGACCGACCACCGCGGTGAACGGGAAGTGAGTGGTGCTCGTGCTCATCCGTTGATCACTCCTTCGAGTGGGCTGCGTCCGCTCCATGCCGAGCGGGTGCGGCCCCAGGCCATGCTGGTCATCTGCTCCCCGTGGTGACGGGGATGGCCCGCTCCTCCACGAGTACGTGATCGAACTGCTGCTCTGCTCCCCGCTGCCACGGGGACGTCCCGGCCCCTCACGGGGCGCCCGGCGGGAGGAACGGCAGGCCCGCCGGGGCGCCCCCCTCGATCAGCCGCAGCAGCGCACCGGTGTCGGCGTGCTCGGCGATCAGGTCGCCCAGCAGGTCGAGCTGCTCCTCGCGCAGCGCGCCGAAGGAGGTGTCCGGGGCCGGGACGAACCGGCGCCCCGCGGCCGAGGCCACCTCGCGCAGGAACGCCCGGCGGAAGCCGTCGGACTCCAGCGAGCCGTGCCAGTGGGTGCCCCACACGGCGCCGACCCGGCAGCCGTCGAGGAAGGGGGTGCCGCCGAGGACCTCGGCCACGCCGTGGTGGATCTCGTAGCCCTCGACCGGCTCGCCGAGCGCCGTGCCCACCGGCCGGGCCAGGGTCTTCTCCCGTTCGAAGCGGACGCGGACCGGCAGCAGCCCGAGGCCCGCCACCGCGCCGGCCTTCGACTCGACCTCGTCCTCGATGTGCTCGCCGAGCAGCTGGAAGCCGCCGCAGATGCCCAGCACCGGGCGGCCCTCGGCGGCCCGCCGGGCCAGGGCGTCCGCGAGCCCGCGCTCGCGCAGCCACTCCAGGGCCTTGACGGTGCCGCGCGTGCCCGGCACGACGACCAGGTCCGCGTCGGCCAGTTCCTCGGCCCGGTCCACGAACCGCACCACCACGCCCGGCTCGGCCGCGAGCGCGTCGACGTCGGTGAAGTTCGACATCAGCGGCACCGCGCACACCGCGACCCGCAGCACGTCCTCGCCGACCGGCGGGGCCACGACCGATTCGCGCACCGCGCCCCGCAGGGAGACCCGCAGGCCGTCCTCCTCGTCGATGCCCAGCCCGTGCCGGAACGGCAGCACCCCGTACGTGGCCCGTCCCGTCAGCCCGCGCAGCATCTCCATGCCGGGCTCCAGGAGGGTGACGTCGCCCCGGAACTTGTTGACCACGTAGCCCGCGATCAGCGACTGGTCCTCGGGGGAGAGCAGCGCCGTCGTCCCGAAGAAGGAGGCGAAGACCCCGCCCCGGTCGATGTCACCGACCACGACCACCGGGAAGCGCGCGGCCCGCGCGATGCCCATGTTCACGATGTCGGTCCGGCGCAGGTTGATCTCGGCCGGACTGCCCGCCCCCTCGCAGATCACGGCGTCATACGTGCCCCGCAGCTGCTCCAGGCAGTCCGTGACGATGCCGAGCAGCTGCTCCTGCCGTCCTCCGTGGTAGCCGCGCGCGCTCATCTCGCCCACCGGCTTGCCCAGCAGCACCACCTGGCTGCTGCGGTCGCTGCCGGGCTTGAGCAGGACGGGGTTCATCAGGGCCGTCGGCTCCACCCGCGCGGCCTGCGCCTGCATGGCCTGGGCGCGGCCGATTTCGGCGCCCTCCCGGGTCACGAAGGAGTTGAGGGACATGTTCTGGGCCTTGAACGGGGCCACCTTCACGCCCTGCCGGGCGAGCCAGCGGCAGATGCCCGCCGTGACCACGCTCTTGCCCGCGTCCGAGGTCGTACCGGCGACCAGCAGTCCGCCGCCGCGCCGCGCGCCGCTCATGCGCGTCCCTTCCTTGTCGAGGTGGTACGGGCGCTCCGCAGTGCGCGGGAGGCCAGGGTCCGGCCCGCCACGCAGGCCCCCAGCGCCAGCCAGGTGACCCGCCGCGACAGCCGTACCGCACGGTCGATGTCGGCGACCTCCACCGGCCGCCCGGCGGCTCCGTTGAGCACCGCCCGGTGTTCGACCCGGCCGCCGTAGGACAGGGTCCCGCCGAGGCGGACGCCGAGGGCGCCTGCGAAGGAGGCCTCCACCGGGCCGGCGTTGGGACTCGGATGGGCGGCGGCGTCGGCGCGCCAGGCCCTTACGGCTCCGCGCCGGTCCGGTCCGGCCGCCACGGCGGCGAGGGCGGTCAGCCGGGCCCCGGGCCAGCCGGCCAGGTCGTCGAGCCGGGCGGAGGCCCAGCCGTAGCGCAGGTAGCGGGGAGACCTGTGCCCCACCATCGCGTCGAGGGTGTTGACGGCGCGGAAGGCCAGCAGCCCGGGGATCCCGGCGACGGCGCCCCACACCAGGGCCCCGACGACCGCGTCGGAGGTGTTCTCGGCGACGGACTCCACGACGGCGCGGGCCATCTGCTGCTCGTCCAGCGTGTGCGGGTCCCGCCCGCACAGGTGGGGCAGCCGTTCGCGGGCGACCTCCGCGTCCCCGACGGCGAGCGCCCCGCCGATGGCGCGGGCCTCGCGGCCGAGGGAGGTGCCGCCGACCACGGCCCAGGTGGCCGCGGCGGTCAGGGCGATACGAGCGGCCGCGGGCCGGGAGCGCACGGCGCGGGCGCCCAGCGCGCCGACGGCGGCCGCGCCCCCGGCGCAGACGAGGGTGTGCAGGGCGCCCCGGGCGCGGTCGTCGCGCCACAGGGCGCCCTCGACGGCGGCGGCGGTTCGTCCGAAGGCGGCCACGGGGTGCCCACGGCGCGGATCCCCGAGGATCCGGTCGCCGATCAGGCCCGCCGTGACGCCGTACGCGAAGACGCGGTCGGCACGCATGGTGGCAGGTATGTCCTCACTCAGGGTCCGCGCCCTGGTTCGACGTGTCCGGCGGCGAGAGTTCCTGGCTCCCGGGGTCCCGCACGCGCCGCGTGGGGCCCCGGTGACAGTGGCGGGACCGCGCCGGATTCGCACCGGACTTCCTCTCCATGCCGCCGTGATGGCTCGGGCAGTCCACCACGCCCCGCGAACGCCCGTCAACTCGCTGTTGACCTGCGGTGGGACGGAGGGCGAAGGGGAGGCGGGGACATGCGAAAGCTCCCCCCGGGACAAGTCCGGGGGGAGCCTTCGAGGAGCTTCGGGGACCCTCAGCTGACGATCAGGTAGATCGCGTAGGTGACCGCCGCGGCGCAGAGCGCGAAGCAGGCGTAGGCACCGCTGCGGGCCAGGGTGGCGGCCCCGCCCTGCTCGGTGGCGGCCTCATGCCTGGAGAGGCCCATCAGGCCCAGGGTGAACAGGGCCACGAGGGCGACGGTGGCGGAGAGGCTGACCCCGAAGACGGAGCCGAGTGCTGCCCAGTCGATCTTCATACTGCCGTTTCCTCTGTCGTTCTCGGGGTCAGACCGCGGCGGCCGGAGCCGCGGGGGTCGCCGGGTTCGCCGTCGCGGCCGGGATGGTGGCCTTGAGGTCCTCGTCCGTCACGGCGGCCGTCGTACCCGCGGTCGGCGGGACGGCGACGGCCGCGATGGCGGTGGTGACGACGCCGGGGTGCTCGTCGCCGGCCCCGGTGGAGGCGGCGTCGATCTCGTTGACGTTGGTGTGGTCGACGACCTGGCGGCGGGAGATGACCCAGATGGCGACGCAGGAGGCGACCAGGAAGACCGCGACGGCGGCCACGCCGACGTCACCGGTCCGCATGACCAGCTCGGCGCCGGAGGCCACCAGAGCGGCGGCCGGCAGGGTCAGGCCCCACGCGATGAACATGCGGGTGGCGGTGGACCAGCGGACCACGCCGCCCTTGCGGCCCAGGCCCGCACCCATGACCGCGCCGGAGCAGGCGTGGGTGGTGGAGAGGGAGAAGCCGAGGCTGGAGGAGGCCAGGATGACGCTCGCGGCCGAGGTCTGGGCGGCGAAGCCCTGCTGCGGCTGCAGGTCGGTCAGGCCGCTGCCCATGGTCCGGATGATGCGCCAGCCGCCGATGGAGGTGCCCAGGGCGATGGCCAGACCGGCGGAGACGATGACCCAGACCGGCGGGTTCGAGCCGGGCGCGAGCGCGCCGCCGGCGACGAGGGCCAGGGTGATGATGCCCATGGTCTTCTGCGCGTCGTTGGTGCCGTGCGCGAGGGAGACCAGGCCGGCCGAGGCGATCTGACCGGCGCGGTAGCCCTTGGTGGAGGTCTTCTCGCCGACCTTGCCACCGAGCTTGTACGTGAGCCTGGCGGCCAGCATCGAGGCCACACCGGCCACGATCGGCGCGGCGACAGCGGGGATCAGCACCTTGGTGACGACGACGTCACCGTTGACCGCACCCAGGCCGGCGGAGGCGACCGCGGCACCGATCAGGCCGCCCATCAGGGCGTGCGAGGAGCTGGACGGCAGGCCGACCAGCCAGGTGACCAGGTTCCAGAGGATCGCGCCGACCAGGGCGGCGAAGATCACTTCTGGCTGGATGCCCTCTTCGTTGACCAGGCCCTTGGAGATCGTCTTGGCGACCTCCACGGACATGAACGCGCCGACGAGGTTGAGCACGGCGGACATGGCCACCGCCGTCTTGGGCTTGAGGGCGCCGGTCGAGATGGTGGTGGCCATCGCGTTGGCCGTGTCGTGGAAACCGTTCGTGAAGTCGAACACGAGAGCGGTGATGATCACGATCCCGAGGAGAAGCGTTATGTGCTCCATTTACCCAGGCTTCTGTTTGACGTCAGTGGCTCGGCGACCGTAGGCAACCTGGGTGAACGGAAGATGAACTGACTCGGGACGGATGGTGTCCCGCCCCGGCCCGCGATCGGGCCCTTGGTCCCGATTCTGTCGTAGATATATCGATTGATGCATGTCAGAGCCGGGTGAACGGGCTCCTCCGGACAGGCCTTCCGGCCTGTGCGGCCCCCCTGGTCGGACCGGGAAAGAGAGGTAGATCACTCCGGTTCCATCGCGGCGCGGCCCGCGCGGCCGGGATCCCCTCCGGTGGCCCGCCCGCCCCCGCGCGCCGACACTGGAGCCGTGCGTACCGCCACAGCGACGGCAGCGGCCGTCACCACCACTCTGATCGGTGCCGGAGCGGCCGCCGTCGCGGCCGGCCGGTACGCCGCCGACGCGGCCCTGCGCAACGAGCCCGGCCGCCCCCTGCCCGGCAGCCCCCGGCTCAGCGTCCACTCCGTCGCCGACGGCCGCGTGGTGCTCACCCGCTCCCTGGCCTCCCTGCGCCCGGGGACCTACGGACTGGCCGCCCCCGGGGTGCACGCCGTGGTCGGCCCCGTCCTCGACGAGGGCCCGGCCGCCCCGGACACCGTCGTGCGCCGCCTGATCGCCGTCACCCACGGCAGCCTCGACCCCGGCACCCGCGTCACCCTCACCCCCCAGGTCCACCTGGGCAACCCGCGCACCGCCCTCGGGCTCGACCACGCCGACGTGGACGTCCCCGGGGAGCTGGGTGCCCTCCCCGCCTGGTTCGTGCCCGGGGCCCGGGACACGTGGGTGATCACCGTGCACGGGCTGGGGGCCGGGCGGGAGCACCCGATGGTGGTCATGCCCTTCCTGCGGCGCCAGCGCCTCCCGGTGCTCGACCTCGCCTACCGCGGGGACCTCGGCGCCCCCGCCTCCCCGGACGGCATCGGTCACCTCGGGGAGTCGGAGTGGCGGGACCTGGACGCCGCCATCCGCTACGCCGTGCGCTACGGAGCCCGGCGCGTGGTCCTGCACGGCTGGTCCACCGGGGGCGCCATGGCCCTGCACGCCGTCGAGCGCTCCGCCCTGGCCGGCCGGATCTGCGGAGTCGTGCTCGACTCGCCCGTCCTGGACTGGCACGCCACCCTGCGCGCGCTCGCCGCCGCCCGCCGCACCCCGGCCCCGCTGATCCCGCTCGCGGTCCGGGCGGCCGAGGGCCGCGCGGGACTGCGCGCCGACCGGCGGCCCCCGGGCTCCGACCCCGGCGCCCTGCGCGTCCCCGTCCTGATCTTCCACGGGCCCGACGACACCCTCGCCCCCTGGGAGCCCTCCCGCCGGCTCGCCGCCGCCCGGCCCGACCTCGTCACCCTGCACACCGTCAGGAACGCGGCGCACGGGGCGATGTGGAACGCCGATCCGGCCCGGTACGAGGAGGCGCTGCGCCGCTTCCTCGTACCCCTCATGTGACCCCTATATATGTGAAGGGGCTGTGGCGGAAGAGGCAGGGAGGGGGGATTGCCCCGATTCGTCCAACCGCTGGCCTGTGGAAACGATCGGTTCCGTTTGGGCTTTCGGCCAGTGACGGGCGAGACTGCTTCCGTGACGTCCCGAAAGCCTGATGAGCAGTTGGCTCGCGACTCCAGACTCCGACTCGTCTCCCCGCGCTCCGTCGCCACGGCGCGCAAGGCGGTGACCGACCGGCGAACCCGGACGGCCCCCCGCCCGCCCGCGGGCACCCCCGCAACGGCGGACCTGGCGAACCGGGCCCGCGCCTCCCTCGCCGACGCGGTACGGCTGGCCCGCTGGGCCGAGCTGAACCTCGGAGCGGGCGACGGCGGCCGGCCCGCCCCGACGGGCGCACTGCCCGCCGCCGACGTCGAACGGGCCGCCGCGGAGCTGCGTCTGACGCACGGCCAGATCCGGGTCGGCTGGGACCGTGCCCGCCTCTCGGGCCTCGTCGAGGTGCACGGGGGCCACGCCCGGCCCGGCTGGCGACTGCGCGCCTGGGACCGCGACGACAGCGCGGTGCTGCGCGGCTGGGTCGCCCTCTTCGACGCCTGGTCGCTCGTCCACCCGGCCCCCGCCGACATCGCAGCCTCGGCCGTCGCCGAGGTGGTCGAGGCGATGCCCCAGCTCCTGTCGCTGCTCCAGCTTTCGGCCGGCCCCGTGACCGTCCCGGACCTGCTGGACCTCCTCGGGCAGCGGGTCACCGAACTGCGCGACGAGCGCTGCGAGGTCCCCTGCGGACCCGGGCCCGCTCCCGGCTCCGGCGCCGCTCCGCAGCCCCGGCCGCTCCCGCTCGCCCGACTGCTGCGCTGGGCGCTCGGCGGCCTCGCCGCCGTGGACGCCGTCACCCTCGGACCCGCCCGCGCCACCCTCACCCCGCTGGGGAGCTGGGCCGTCTGGGTCAAGCTGGAGCAGATCTGCGTCGCCGCGCAGAGCCCGGCCGGGAACATCGAGCAGTCCGCCGCCGCCATGCTGCACGGCTGCGCCCGGCTCACACCCGGACCGGCCCGCGCCGAGTACCAGGCCTGGCTCGCCGCCCGGCCCGTGGGCCACGCCGTCAGCGAGCTGCTGCACGCCGCCCGCGGTGAGGACGCCCTGCTGCGCGGCCTGGCCTTCGAGGCCCTGCGCGTGGTCGGCGCACCCGCCGAGCCCGAGGTCCGCTCGGCCGTACGGGAACCCGCGCTGCGCCCCTACGCCCTGCTCTGGCTCGCCGAGCACGACGGGGTGGACCCCGACGAGGCCCAGGACGTCCTGACCCCCGAGGAGTCGACCTGGCTCTGGGTGGACACGGCCGCGGCCATCGCCGACCACGGCGAGGCCGACCTGCTCGCCCGCCACCTCGACTCGGCCGTCCGCACCACCGTGCCCCGGCTCCTGGACGAGGTCCGCGCGGTCGGCCACCCCCGCACGGTGCAGGTGCTGGTCGCCCTCGCGGCCGCCCACCCCGACCCGGCCCTGGCCAAGGCCGTCCGCCGGGCCGCCTTCCAGGTCCACACCGGCGGCGAGTAGCGGCGTGCGTACGCGCCGCGGGCTCAGACCTGCGGCGCGTACGTCCCGAAGCTCCAGACGTTGCCCTCGGCGTCCCGCGCCATGTAGTCCCGCGAGCCGTAGTCCTGGTCGGTGGGCTCCATCAGGATCTCCACCCCGTGCTCCACGGCCCGGCGGTGATGGGCGTCCACGTCGTCGACCACCAGGTAGACCCCCGACGGGCCGGCGCCCTCCATGGCCTTGTCGAACGCGCCGCCGCGCCCCTTGCTGCCCAGCATCACCGCCCCGTTCCCGTACGCCAGCTCCGCGTGCATCACGGCGCCGTCGTCGCCCTCGTACACCGCCACCTGGGTGAATCCGAACGCTTCGGTCAGCTGCCGGATCGCCGCCTTGGCGTCGCGGTAGAGCAGGGTCGGAAAGACGGTCGGAACGCCTGCCATGACGATCACTCCCTCTCAGGAACGTGCGCGTGTGACTCGCAGCACAGCATGGCAGGCGCCACCGACAGTCAGCGGAAGGTGTTGCACTGCGCCATGTCGCCCGTGCGGTAACCCTGGTAGAACCACTGCCGGCGCTGCTCGGCCGAGCCGTGGGTCCAGGACTCCGGGGTGACGCGGCCCTGGAACTTCTCCTGGATCCGGTCGTCGCCCACCGCGGCCGCCGCGTCCAGGCCGTCCCTGATGTCCTGGTCGGTGAGGCTGGTGATCAGCGGCCTCCCCGTCGACTTGTCCGGGGTCCTCGTCGCGTTGCGCGCCCACACCCCGGCGTAGCAGTCGGCCTGGAGCTCGACCTTGACCGCGTTGCTGTTCGCGCCCTGCCGCCCGTCCTGGGCCCGCTGGAGCGTTCCGGTCAGGTTCTGGATGTGGTGGCCGTACTCGTGGGCGACGACGTACGCCTGGGCGAAGGGGCCGCCGTTCGCGCCGAACTTCGTCCGCAGCTCGTCGAAGAAGCCCAGGTCCAGATAGACCTGCCGGTCGGCGGGGCAGTAGAAGGGGCCGACCGCCGAGGTGGCCGCGCCGCACGCGGTGTCCACCCGGCCGGTGAAGAAGACCGTGGCCGCCGGGGCGTACTGTCCGCCGCGCCTTTGGAATTCCTGCTTCCAGAAGTCCTGGGTGCTGTTCACCACCGCGACCAGCCGGCAGTCCTCCCGGGTGTTCGCGTCCTTCCCGGTCCTGCAGACCTGCTGCACCTGGGCCGCCGAGGACGAGGTCGACACCGGCTGCGGGCTGCCGTCCGACAGTCCCAATTGGTCCGGACCCACCCCGAAGAGCAGGCCCAGCACCAGGGCGATCAACCCGACGATCCCGCCACCGACCGTGGCCTTCCCGCCCGGGATGCGGCTCCCGCGCACGTCCTTGACCTCGGAAGTGTCCAGATTGGCGTCGTCGTCGAACTGCATACCGCACCGCCCTCGCGTCCCATGGCCGCCCCTGCGGCGAGAATCAACCCCTTCATCCTGATACGCGCCCAGGCGCCCCGGTGGCGTCCCGGGGCCGAACGGGCGACGGGAGGCCCCGAAAAGTGGTTGCGCACCCCCGGTAGAATGAACCCATGGCAAATCTCCTCGCGGATTAGCGGCGTCGAAGCAACGCGCGTCCTGCCCCCCTTCCGCCGTCCCCACCGCCCTGGAGTATTTCCGTGATCACCGCCACCGGCATCGAGCTGCGCGCCGGCGCCCGCATCCTCATCGAGTCCGCCTCCTTCCGCGTCGCCAAGGGCGACCGCATCGGTCTCGTCGGCCGCAACGGAGCGGGCAAGACCACGCTCACCAAGTGCCTCGCCGGCGAGGGCCAGCCCGCGGCGGGCGCCATCGCCCGCTCCGGCGAGGTCGGCTACCTGCCGCAGGACCCCCGCACCGGCGACCTCGACGTGCTCGCCCGCGACCGGATCCTCTCCGCCCGCGGCCTCGACGTGCTGATCAAGAAGATGCGCGCGAACGAGGAGCGCATCGCCACCGGCAGCGGCGGCACCCGCGACAAGGCGATGAAGCAGTACGAGCGCCAGGAGACGGAGTTCCTGACCAAGGGCGGGTACGCCGCCGAGGCGGAGGCCGCCACCATCTCGGCCGCCCTCGGCCTGCCCGACCGCGTCCTGGGCCAGCCGCTGCACACCCTCTCCGGCGGTCAGCGCCGCCGCGTCGAGCTCGCCCGGATCCTCTTCTCGGACGCCGACACCCTGCTCCTCGACGAGCCGACGAACCACCTGGACGCCGACTCGATCGTCTGGCTGCGCGACTACCTCAAGAACTACCGCGGCGGCTTCATCGTGATCTCCCACGACGTCGACCTCGTGGAGACCGTGGTCAACAAGGTGTTCTACCTGGACGCCAACCGCGCCCAGATCGACGTCTACAACATGGGCTGGAAGCTCTACCAGCAGCAGCGCGAGGCCGACGAGAAGCGCCGCAAGCGCGAGCGCCAGAACGCCGAGAAGAAGGCCGCGGCCCTGAACTCGCAGGCCGACAAGATGCGCGCCAAGGCCACCAAGACGGTCGCCGCCCAGAACATGGCCAAGCGCGCCGAGCGGCTGCTCTCCGGCCTGGAGGCCGTCCGCGTCTCCGACAAGGTCGCCAAGCTCCGCTTCCCGGACCCGGCGCCCTGCGGCAAGACCCCGCTGACCGCCGAGGGCCTGTCGAAGTCGTACGGCTCCCTGGAGATCTTCACCGACGTCGACCTGGCCATCGACAAGGGCTCCCGCGTGGTCATCCTCGGCCTCAACGGCGCCGGCAAGACCACGCTGCTGCGCCTGCTCTCGGGCACCGAGAAGCCGGACACCGGCACGGTCGTCCCCGGCCACGGCCTCAAGCTCGGCTACTACGCCCAGGAGCACGAGACCCTGGACCCGGAGCGCACCGTCCTGGAGAACATGCGCTCCTCGGCGCCCGACCTGGACCTGGTCGACGTCCGCAAGACCCTCGGTTCCTTCCTGTTCTCCGGCGACGACGTGGACAAGCCCGCGGGCGTGCTCTCCGGCGGCGAGAAGACCCGGCTGGCCCTGGCCACGCTGGTCGTCTCCTCGGCCAACGTGCTGCTGCTCGACGAGCCCACCAACAACCTCGACCCGGCCAGCCGCGAGGAGATCCTCGGGGCGCTGCGCACCTACAAGGGCGCGGTCATCCTGGTCACCCACGACGAGGGCGCGGTCGAGGCCCTGGAGCCGGAGCGGATCATCCTGCTGCCGGACGGGGTCGAGGACCTGTGGGGACCGGACTACCGGGACCTGGTCGCCCTCGCCTGACGGGTACCCGGCCCGCTGATCCAGTTCCTTATGGATCATTCGGCTCAGGCGTGATCCATCATCTGAGTGAGACGGTCTCGTACCGTCGCGCCCCGTTCGACGGCCCCGGCCGCAGCCTCCCCGAGGCGCGGCCGGGGCCGACTTTTTTCCGCGTCCTGCCCCTGACCTGGTGATTCCCCTCGGCGGCGGAGAAGTGTGACGGAGGTCATGCGGCGGAAGAGAAGATTCCGTTCTGCTCGGGCGTCCACCCCTCGGGAAATGCCGTCGTACCGACCTTGCTGAATGGGTGGCCAGGAAGCCGGGGAGGGGTGATCATGAGAAGTCCAGAGCGCACTTCCCACGAGGAGGCACGGGTGGCCGAGACTCTGAAGAAGGGCAGCCGGGTTACCGGCGCCGCGCGCGACAAGCTCGCGGCAGACCTGAAGAAGAAGTACGACTCCGGTGCGAGTATCCGGGCGCTGGCCGAAGAGACCGGCCGGTCCTACGGATTCGTCCACCGGATGCTCAGTGAGTCCGGAGTCACGTTGCGTGGTCGCGGTGGCGCGACGCGCGGCAAGAAGGCGGCTGCGGCCTGACCCTGGCCGTCAGGCCGAGGCCGGCGCCGGAGGCGCGCGACAGCTTCGTGCGGCTCCACGCACGGTTCTTCGGTGACCCCCGGTCGGCCCCGCGGCCGACCGGGTGGTTACTGTGCAGTCACTTAGGCCGAGTACGCGGCCACGACTGCACACCGGAGGCACCAGATGGCTCTGCTCGACAAGGACGGCGTACGGCTCACCATCGACGACGCGCTCGCCACGGTGACCCTGACCAATCCGGCCAAGCGAAACGCCCAGTCCCCCGCGCTCTGGCGGGCGTTGGCGGAGGCCGGACGGTCGTTGCCGGGCACCGTCCGGGTCGTCGTGCTGCGCGGCGAGGGCAAGTCCTTCTCCGCAGGGCTCGACCGGCAGGCGTTCACCCCCGAAGGCTTCGAGGGCGAGCCGTCCTTCCTCGATCTGGCACGTGGTTCCGACGAGACCCTCGATTCCACCATCGCCGAGTACCAGGAGGCTTTCACCTGGTGGCGGCGCAATGACATCGTCTCCATCGCCGCCGTGCAGGGGCACGCGATCGGCGCCGGCTTCCAGCTCGCGCTCGCGTGCGACCTGCGCGTGGTCGCGGACGACGTGCAGTTCGCCATGCGCGAGACCAGCCTGGGCCTGGTCCCCGACCTCGCGGGCACCCAGCCGCTGACCGCACTGGTCGGCTACGCCCGCGCGCTCGAAATCTGCGCGACCGGCCGCTTCGTGCACGCAGAGGAGGCCGAACGGGTCGGCCTCGCCAACCTGGTGGTACCGGCCGACGAGCTCGACGCCGCCGTCCAGGACCTCGGCACCGCACTGCTCGCACCGCCCCGCGACGCAGTGATCGAGACCAAGGCCCTGCTCCGCGCGGCCACCTCCCGCCCCTACGACGACCAGCGCGCCGCCGAGCGGGCCGCGCAGGCCCGCCGCCTGCGCGACCTGGCGGGCCTCTCCGACTGACCCGGACGAACCCCGTACCGGCGGGTCGGCCCTCCCGCCGCTCCGCGCCACCGCACGTCACCACGCGCCGGGACCGCCCGGTCGGCCGGAACCGCACACACGGTTCCCCCGACGGGCGTAGTCCCGGCGCGTTCGCGCGCCCGGGCGCTTACGGTGGACAGGAGTCCGCAGTCCGCACGGCGCGAAAGGACCAGCGATGACCGAATCCGCATCAGGGGGTTCCGGCAGGGCCCCCGCCGACCGCGGCCGCACCACCATCGCCGACGGGGTGGTCGAGAAGATCGCCGGGCTCGCCGCCCGCGAGGTGCTCGGCGTCCACGCCCTAGGCAGCGGCAGCGGCCTCTCCCGTACGTTCGGGGCGGTCCGCGACCGGGTGCCCGGCGGGGCCAAGTCCGCCGTCAGCCGCGGGGTGAAAGCCGAGGTCGGCGAGGTCCAGACGGCCCTCGACCTGGAGATCGTCGTCGACTACGGCGTGTCGATCCGTGACGTCGCCCGGGCGGTGCGTGAGAACGTCATCTCGGCGGTCGAGCGGATGACCGGCCTGGAGGTCGTCGAGGTCAACATCGCGGTCGGCGACGTCAAACTGCCCGACGAGGAAGACGAGGAGCCGGAGCCCCGGCTCCACTAGACGGGAGGGCGACGCACATGAGCATGGCGGTCGCCGGCCTGCTGGCCGGCATGGCACTCGGCTTCGCCGGCTACTTCGGTGGCTTCGGGGCCTTCCTGCTGGTGGCGGCGCTCGGCGCCGTCGGCTTCGTCGTCGGCCGGTTCCTCGACGGGGACCTGGATGCCGGCGACCTGTTCCGCCCGCGCGGCCGCGACGACCGGCGCGGACCCCGATGAGCGACGATCCGGGCACCCCCGCGCCCCGGGCCGTGCCGCCGCGGGTGCCGCCCGCCGAGCGGGGGGCCACCCGCATCGCCGACCGGGTCGTGGCCAAGATCGCCGCCCAGGCCGCCCGGGAGGCCCTCGACGTCCTGCCCGGACAGGCCCCGCACGCGGCCGTCACCGTCCACCACGACATCGCCCGGGTACGGGTCAGCCTGGAGCTGGCCTACCCCTCCGACCTCGCCACCCAGTGCGCGGACATCCGCCGGAGGGTCACCCTCCGGGTCGAGGAGTGCGCCGGCATGACCGTCCCCGAGGTCGACATCGACATCGAACGCCTGTACCCCGCGCAGCTCCGGCCGGCCTCCGCCGGACGGAACCGGCGGCTGCGGTGACGACCCCGCACCGTTTCCGCTCCGCCCGGCGGATCCCCGCCGGGCTCACCGCGCTGGTGGTGCTCGTGGCCGCCGGGTTCTTCCTCTACGACCTGGCCGCCGTACGCTCCGGGCGGCCCGCGATGCGCTGGCGCCGCGAACTCGCCGGACAGCTGGAACGGCACGCCCCGGCCGACACCGGGGTCCTGGTGGCCGGCGCGCTCCTCGCACTGGCCGGGGCCGTCCTCCTGCTGCTGGCCCTCGCCCCCGGAGTGCGCGGGCTGCTGCCGATGCGGGCCGAGCCGGGCGTGCGGGCGGGGATCCGGCGCAAGGCCGCCGCCCTGGTGCTGCGGGACCGCGCCATGGAGGTCTCCGGGGTGCGCTCGGTCCGGGTGCGCATGGGCCGTGGCCGCGTCGGGATCCGGGCCACCTCGCACTTCCGCGAACTGGACGACGTACGCGCCGACCTCGACGCGGTGCTCGCCGTCGGCATCGAGGAACTGGGCCTCGCGCACCCGCCGCGGCCCCGGGTCAGGGTCAGGAGGTGAGCGGATGCTCGGAGCGGTGAACCGGATCCTGCTGGGGCTGACCGGGCTGGTCCTGCTGGCGGCCGGGGTCGGCCTGCTGACCGGCTCCCGGCCGCTCGGAGGCCGGCACGCCCCCTTGCTCACGGCCGAGACCCGCCACCGGTACGGGCACCCCGAGGGCTGGTGGTGGTGGGCGCTCCTCGCCGCCCTGGCGGTGTGCGTCCTGCTGGCGCTGTGGTGGCTGCTGGCGCAGCTGCGGCGCTCCCGCCTCCCGGCGCTGTCCGTGGACACCGGCGACGGGGCGTCCGCCCTGCTGCGGGGCCGCACGCTGGAAGCGGCGGTGGCCGCCGAGGCGGGAGCGCTCGACGGGGTCGCCGGGTGCAAGGTCGCCCTCCGGGGCCGGCGGGGCTCCCCGGCCCTGCGCATCGCCCTGGAGCTGGAACCCCACGCCGTGCCCGCCGACGCGCTCGCCGGGCTCGCGGGCCCCGTCCTCACGCACGCCCGGACCTCGGCGGGCCTCCCGGAACTTCCCGCGGAGGCCCGCCTGGAGGTCTCCTCCCACCACGCGCGGCGCGTGACCTGACGGGGCGCCCGCCGGGAGCGCGGCTAGAAGCCGTGGCGCGAGCCGCCGTCCACCGGGAGCATCACCCCGGTGAGGTAGGACGCGGCCGGGGACAGCAGGAAGGCCGCCGTACGCCCGAACTCCTCCGGCGTCCCGTACCGCCGCAGCGGGATCCGGGACTCGTTCCCCGCGCGGGCGGCGTCCACGTCCCCGGACAGCGCGTCCAGCTCACGGACCCGGTCGGTGTCGATCCGGGCCGGCAGCAGCCCGACCACGCGGATCCCGCGCGGGCCCAGTTCCACCGACAGGGACTTCGCGAAGCCCGCGAGCCCGGGGCGCAGGCCGTTGGAGATGGTCAGGCCGGGGATCGGCTCGTGGACGGAGCCCGACAGCACGAAACCGACGACACCGCCCTCGCACAGGGCGTCCGCCGCCGCGCGGGCGAGGCGGACCGCGCCCAGGAAGACCGACTCGAAGGCCGCCGTCCACTGCTCGTCGGTGTTGTCCGCCGCACTGCCGGCCGGCGGTCCGCCGACGCTGATGAGGATGCCGTCGAAGCGGCCGAAGCGTTCCCTGGCGGTGGCCACCAGCCGGGCCGCCGCCTCCGGGTCGGAGTTGTCCGCCGCCAGGCCCAGCGCGTTCGGGCCGAGTTCGGCGGCGGCTTCCGCCGCCCGCTTCTCGTCCCGGCCGGTCAGTACGACCTTCGCCCCGTCGGCGGTCAGTTCCCGCGCGGAGGCGAAGCCGAGCCCGCGGGTGGCTCCGGTGACTACGTAGACACGGTCCTTCAGTCCAAGATCCATGCGGGTCACGCTACGCCGGAGCGGGCTCCAGTGGCACGGCCTTCGCTGCGGCCTCCTCGCGGTCGCGCTTCTCCCGGCGCACCAGGACCACCCAGCCCACCGGTACCGCCGCCGCGAACAGCCACCACTGGATCGCGTACGCCATGTGCGGGCCGATCGAGTCGTGGTCGGGCTCGGCCACCGCCTCCGGGCTGCCGCCCGGCGGGAGCGGGGCGGTCAGCTCCAGGTAGCCGCCGAGGACGGGCCGGCCCTGGGCGGCCGCCTGCTGCCCGCTGTCGATCAGCATCACCTGGCGGTCGGGCAGGCCCTTGCGGTCCTTGATCCCGCTGTCGCCGCTGGTCTCGTCGGCCTTCAGCCGCCCGGTGACCGTGACCTCGCCCGCGGGCGCGGCCGGCACCGGCGGATAGGCGCGCGGGTCGTCGCCGCCCGCGACCCAGCCGCGGTTGACCAGCACCGCCCGCCCGTCCGCCAGCACCAGCGGGGTGACGACCTGGAAACCGACCTTGTCGTTGTTGGAGGTGCGCATCCGCACGACCACCTCGTGCGCCGGGTCGTAGGTGCCGGTGGCGGTGACGGCGCGCCAGTAGTCGGCCCTCGGGACGGTGTGGCCGGGCGAGGTGACCCCGGTCATCGGCACCGGCTTCGCGTACAGGTTCTTCGCGATCAGCTCGTTCTGCGCGACGCGGTGCTCGTGGCGGTGGAACTGCCAGAACCCCAGCTTGATCATCGCGGGGATGAGGACGAGGGCGATGAGGGTGAGGCACACCCACTGCCGGGTCAGGACGAAGCGGTACACGCCCACGACGGTACCCGCAGCGACGGGGACCCCGGTGGCCGGGTGGCCATCCGGGGTCGGGACGACGGGGGGAAGCGGGGGTCAGACGCGGTCGGTGATGCCCACCTTCCCCTCCGCGCGGGCGCAGTGCGCGCCGCAGTACCACTGTCCCTGGACCTCGACGCCCTGCCCGATGATCTGGACCCGGCAGTGCTCACAGATGGGCGCCATGCGGTGGATGGCGCAGGAGAAGCAGTCGAAGACGTGCACCGCGCCCTGCGCGTGCACCTCGAAGGACATGCCGTAATCGTTTCCGCAGACCTCACAACGTGCCATGCGCCGCATGCTGCGCACGACGGACGGCCGGAACAAGATCCACCGGGGTGAGTCGCGGCCCACGCACCCGGCCGGAGCAACGGTCTAGCACTCCTGCGCGGGCGCCACGTCGCGCAGCAGCTGGGTGAAGGCCGCCTCGTCCACCACGGGGGTGCCGAAGGCCTTCGCCTTGACCGTCTTCGAGGTCGCCGAGTCGGGGTCGTTGGTCACCAGCAGGCTGGTGAGCCGCGACACGCTCGTCGCGATGTGCAGGCCCGCCTCCACCGCCCGGTCCTCCAGCAGCTCCCGGTCCACCGAGGTGTCACCGGAGAAAGCGACCCGCATGCCCTGCTTGAGCGGCGTGCCGTCCTCGAAGCGCCCCGGGTTGGGGTACGGGCACGGCGGCCGCTTGCGCGAGGCCCGCCAGGTGCCGGAGCCGCCGTACGAGGCCTGGTAGCCGATCCGGGGCGTGGCGGGGGAGTCCGACCACTCCGTCAGCGGACGGCACTCCAGCAGGGGCAGCCGTACGCCGCCCCGCGCGGCCGTGCACAGCGACGGACGGAAGGCCTCCGCCAGCACCCGGGCGTCGTCCAGCGCGTGGTGGGCGCGCTGCTGGACCACGCCGTAGTGCGCGGCGAGCGACTCCAGCTTGTGGTTGGGCAGCGGCAGGCCCAGTTCCTTCGACAGGGCGATGGTGCACAGCCGCTGGCGCACCGGCGCGGTCCGGGAGGCCCGCGCGTACTCCCGGGCGATCATCTGCCAGTCGAAGATGGCGTTGTGCGCGACGAGCACCCGGTCCGCGAGCCGCTCCGCGAACTCCTCGGCGATGTCCTCGAAGAGGGGGGCGTCGGCGAGCATCTCGCTGGTGAGCCCGTGGATCCAGACCGGCCCCGGGTCCCGGCGCGGGTTGACCAGGGTGTACCAGTGGTCCTCCACCTCGCCCCGCGCGTCGAGCCGGTAGACGGCCGCGGACACGATCCGGTCGTCACGAGCGAGCCCGGTGGTCTCCACGTCGACGACCGCATACCCCTCGGGGTACGCGGTCGGCCACGTCGTGTCTGCGGTCGTACGGTCGTCGAGCATGGTCACAGAGGATATCGGCCCCGACCGACAGCCGTGGCCCGATGGCCCTTCAGCACAGCTCCGCCACGAGGTCCGCGGCCCTCACCGCGGTGAGGGATCCCGCCACTTCGCCGGGCCCCGGGAAGAGGTGGTACGCGGCCCCCGAAGCCCCGCGCGGCGCCGGGACCGCGTGCACGGTCGCGAGGAAGACCCGCTTCCCTGCGGCCAGTTCACCGGCGGCCGCGTCGGCGTCGGCGGGCTCCCGCCGTTCCTGGGGCTCCTCCAGTGCGGCGACCCGGGCGGCGAATCCGGCCACCGTCTCCCCGGCCCCGGCCCGGTAGAGCCACAGTTCGTCGGGAAGGACGGGATGCGGTGCCCGGCGTACGACCGCGACCTCGCGGGAGCGGGCCGCCGCCCGCCACACCGCCAGGTCCCACAGGGTCGTACGGGTGCCCGAACCGAAGTGCTCCCACACGTCGCGGGCCACGGACGCCAGCCGGTCCCCGTGCGAACGCACGCTCTGGAAACCGCCGGACGGGGGCAGGTGCACGTCCGCCCACAGCGCCCGCCGGGCGGCCAGGTCCACCACCATCGGCATGCAGACCCGCGACCGTCCGGCCAGGTCGAAGCGCTGGCGCACGGTGCGCGGATCGTAGGAGGCGTCCCGGGGGCCGTCGGCGGGCAGGCCCATGAAGCCCGCGAAGGCGTCCGGCAGTGTGTCGAAGGGCACGTTGTTGTAGCTCAGGACCAGGGGGACGGCGTAGCGGTCCCCGTTGCGGGCGAGGGCGGCCGGGTCCAGGTCCACGTACTCGGTGGCGCCGAGCGGCGCGGGCGCCGAGGTGAGGTCGCCCGAGTGGGTGGCGGTGCCGCGCGGCCCGTGGCGCAGCGAGGTGTAGTCGCACAGGCCGGTGAACCGCCACTCGGCGTCGAAGAAGGCGACCGACAGGTCCAGGTCGGTGATCTGGCCCTCGGGCTCGGTCCAGTGCAGGAACAGCCGCAGCACCTCGTCCTCCGGCAGTCGCAGGACGCTGCCGCGCGGGACGGCGACCAGGGCCCTGGCGGTGGTTCGCTCGCCGAAGGGCACGGTCAGCTCCGCGAGCCCGGAGTCGAGGACGGCCAGCTCGTACGGGTCCCCCTGCGCGGCGCCGAACCGGCGCAGCACCTCGGCCTCCAGCCGGGCCGCGACCTCCCCGACGAGGGACGCGGGCAGCGGTGCCCGCTCCTCCCGCGCCACCTGGGCGCGGGCGACCCGGCCGTTCGGGAAGAACACCCGGCGGCCGCCGCCGTGGTCTTCGGCCCGGGTCCGCAGCGCGCCGAGCGCGGACAGCAGCGGGCCGGGCGCGACGGCGGGCAGGGCGTGCGCCAGCGCGCGCCGCAGCTCGGGCAGCGGCTCCGCGCCCGGGTGCAGGCGCAGCAGGTGGTCGAGGCGGCGTACGAGTTCACCCGGGCGCTGCGCGGCGAGCGTGACGGCGCCCGGGGCGTCCCCGGCGGCGAGGGCCCCCTCCAGCCGGCCGGCCCAGGTGGCGGGCAGGATCCGGTCCCCGGTGACCCGTACGGCCTCGGGGTGCGCGGCGGCCGACTCCAGCAGGGCGGTGCCGAAGGCGGTCGCCGGGGACACGGTGGTGCCCCGCAGCACGGCGAAGGCGAGCGCGGCGCGCGGGTGCCGGGCGTGCCGCTCGAAGGGGTGCAGGCTCTCGGCGGCGCGCTTCCAGGCCACCGGATGCCGCAGCAGGTCCTCGACCAGGTACTGCGGGTTCAACGCGTCGAGCACCGCGAGGAGTTCCCGGCGCAGCGGCCGGGGGAGCGTCGCGAACCGGGGCAGCGGCAGCAGCCCGGCCTCGCCGCCCGACAGCACGGCCAGCAGGCGCAGCACGTCGGTGGCGGTGGTCAGATGCCGCAGCAGCGGGGCCCGGTCGCCGGCTCCGGGCAGCAGCGCGGCGAGCACCAGCGCCCTGGTTTCCCGTACGGGGATCTCCGCGGGCAGCCGGCCGGGGTCCGCCGGGGCGGCCGCGAGCAGGACGGTCAGGTCCTCGCGGTCCTGCGGGGAGAGCGGGGTCCGGCGGGCGACCAGGGCCCGGACCTCGGCGAAGGCGTCCGCCCCGGCGTCGGCGCCCAGGCGCAGCAGCCGCAGCGGGCCGATCGGCGCCGCCTTGAGCGGGGTGGGCGGGGCGGTGCGCAGGAAGGGGTCGGCGGGGTCGACGCGGCGGTGGCAGACGGGGCAGCCCGCGTAGTCGGCGCCGTCCCAGCACAGCCGGCACACCAGGTGGGCGCAGGGGGAGACGGGGTGGACGGTGCCGATCTCGCCGCACAGCACGCAGGGCTGGGCGGGCTGCTGCGCGAGGAAGCTGAAGACCCTGGCCACGTAGAGGCGGTCGGTGTCGCGGGAGGGCGAGAACGGGAAACGGCGGAAGAGCGGGACGTGCGTGCGGTCGGCGCCGAGCAGCTCGTCGGCGAGGGCGTTCAGCCGGGCCCCGGCGGCGGCCAGTTCGTCGGGGCCGAGCGCGTTCAGGGCCGCGTACAGCTGCGGGGTCGGGGCGTGGCCCCGGTCGAGGAGGTCGGTCTCCACCCGCCGGATGCCCGGTGCCGGTGCCGGTGCCGGTGCCGGTGCCGGTGCCCGGTCCGGGCCGGGCACGTGGTCGACGTAGACGGTCTGCAGTCGGCGCAGCAGCACGGACTCGATGGTGGACACGCGTGATTTCCCCTCCGCGAACGACAAAGCGGGGGCGGAGAGTGGGCGCGCGGGTTCGTCGGTAGAAGGAGAGAAGGATGCACGCCGCGGAGCCGCCCCCGCGTCACGGATCCCATCACGGGCCCGGACGGCCGGGCAAACCCTTAATCCCCGGCCGCGCGAGCAGGGCCTCGGTCAGGGCCCGCACCGACAGCAGGAACAGCCGTTCCGGGTCGGCCGGCCGGGACAGGGCGCGGGCGAGGGCCGGGTCGTCGGGGGCCGCGGCGGGGTCCCAGAGGTCGCCCTCGGCGGGGGACTGGGCGGGGGAGCGTTCGCGGTTGCGCTCGACGAGCAGGAAGCCGACGATCTGGAACTGGATCGCGCGCACGGCGTCGGCGGCCCGCGCGCCGCGCAGCCCGGCGGCGTGCACCTCGTGGACCAGGGCCTGCTGGGCGGGCAGGAACATCCGCTCGGTGAGGCCGCGTTCGTGGACCATCGCGATCAGGTGCGGGCGTCCGCGCAGTTCGCGGCGCAGGATCCGGGCCACCGACAGGATCCGGTCGGCCGGGGTGCGGCCGACGGGGCGGACGGCGCCCATCTCCTGGACGGTGCGTTCCACGAGGGCGTCGAGCAGGGACTCGCGGTTGCCGACGTGCCAGTAGATGGAGGTCACCGCCGTGCCCAGGTCGGCGGCGAGCCCGCGCATGGTCAGGGCCGCCGGACCGTGCCGTCTGACCAGTGAGGCGGCCGCCCCCAGTACCTCCTCACGGGTCAGCGGGTTCCTCGCCATGGGCCGTCCGCCAATCTGTCGATCCGTCAGTTCTCGTTCGTGCGGGGGTCTTTACCCTTCATCGGTGGCGGTGTAACTGTGTTACAGGCCGACCGAAGGAGGGTGCGATACATGGCACGCGTACGGTACGGAGCGCGCACCGAGGCCGAGATCGCGGCGTCGCGCGAGAAGAGTTCGAAGCTCCCCGACATCTGGTCCACCGGGGTCGTGGCCGTCTGGGAGAGCGATCCTGACGTGGTGGCGGCCGTCCTGCCGCCCCCGCTGGGGCCCGCCGAGCGGCCCCTGGTGCGGGCCAACATCAGCAAGGTCGACCTCCCCGGCTACCCGCTCGGCGCCGGCTCGGTGGCCGTCGCCGCCCGGCACGGGGGCGTCGAGGGCTGGTACCCGCTGGTCATGCCGATGACGCACGAGCGCGCCCTGACCGGCGGCCGCGAGGTGTTCGGCGAGCCCAAGAAGCTGGGCGAGGTGACCGTCGAACGCGACGGCCTGGTCGTGCGGGCGGCCCTCGCCCGGCACGGGATCGCCTTCGTCGAGGTGCGCGGGGCGGTGGACCGGCCGCTGCCGCTGCCCGAGCCCGTCCGCAAGACCGACTTCTACTTCAAGTTCCTCCCGGCGGTGGACGGTTCGGGCTTCGAGTCCGACCCGGTGCTGGTCCACTGCACGCGCAACGAGAAGGTCCGCAAGCTGGAGCACATCACCGGTGACGTGGTGCTCCGCGAGTCGATGTACGACCCGGTGGCCGATCTCCCCGTACGCCGCGTCGTCGAGATCACCATCGGCGAGAAGACCACCGACCAGAAGGGCCGGGCCGTCGAACGCGTCAGCGCCCAGGCCCTGCTCCCGTACGTCCACCAGCGCTACGACGACCCGATGCAGATCCTCGACGGGCCGCCCGAGGGGAGCGTCTGAGATGCGCCTCGAACCGGGACAGGTGGCCGTCGTCACCGGCGCCGCGAGCGGCATCGGCCTCGCCATGGCCCGCCGCTTCGCCGCCGAGGGACTGAAGGTGGTCCTCGCCGACGTGGAGGAGGGCGCCCTGCGCGGGGCCGCCGGGGAACTGGCCGCCGAGGGGGCCGAGGTCCTGGCCCGCGTCGTCGACGTCAGCGAGCGCGACTCCGTGCTCTCCCTGTCCGACGCCGCCTACGACGCCTTCGGCGCCGTCCACGTGCTGTGCAACAACGCGGGCGTCGGCTCGGGCGCCGAGGGCCGGATGTGGGAACACGAGCCCAACGACTGGAAGTGGGCCTTCTCCGTCAACGTCTGGGGCGTCTTCCACGGCATCCAGGCCTTCGTCCCCCGCATGATCGAGGCCGGCGGCCCCGGGCACGTCGTCAACACCTCCTCCGGCGACGGCGGCATCGCCCCCCTGCCCACCGCCTCCGTCTACGCCGTGACCAAGGCGGCCGTGGTCACCATGACCGAGTCCCTGTACGCCCACCTCCGGGCGGAGGGCGCGGCCGTCGGCGCCTCCGTCCTCTTCCCCGGACCGCACATGCTGCGCACCGGCCTGTGGGAGTCCCACCGCAACCGGCCCGACCGCTACGCGAAGCAGCGGCCGCGCAGGACCCCGTACCGCAGCCTCGACCAGTACGAGGCCGCGATGAAGCAGGCCGGCCACGAGGTGGCCTTCACCCCCGTCGAGGAGGTCGCCGAGCACGTCGTCGACGGCATCCGCGCCGACCGGTTCTGGATGCTCCCGGCGAGCGAGCACAGCGACCGGCAGATCCGCGCCCGGTCGCGGTCGATGCTCGACCGCGCCAACCCCGCCTACCTGGAAAGCTTCATCCTCGACTGAGGGGCCGTGCAGTGAACGCGTACGAAGACCCGTACCTGATCATCTCCTCCGACTGCCACGCGGGCCTGCCGACCGAGCGGTACCGCCCGTACCTCGACTCCCGCTTCCACCCGCAGTTCGACGAGTTCCTCGGCCTGCGCGACGCCCGCCGCGAGGAGGCCACCCGCCTGGGCGTCCGTAACGAGGCCTTCGCCCGGAAGTGGTTCCACGATCACGAGGAGGGCCTCAAGGGCGGCTGGGACGCCACCCAGCGGCTCAAGGAACTCGACGGAGACGGAGTCGCCGCCGAGGTGGTCTTCCCCGACGCCGATGCCGTCGACAGCCAGACCGCCGCGCCCTTCGGCGTCGGCCTCGGCCTCTCCGGCGACCAGGACCCCGAGCTGGGCATGGCGGGCGCGCAGGCGCACAACCGCTGGCTCGCGGAGTTCGTGTCGCAGAACCCCGAACGCCACTGCGGGGTGGCCCTGCTGCCCATCACCGGGGAGCCCGCCAAGGTGGTGGCCGAGATCCACCGGGCCAAGGAGTCCGGACTCGGCGCCCTGATGATCCCGTCCATGTGGGTGGACCGGGCGCCCTACCACGACCGCCGATACGACCCCGTGTGGGCGGCGGCCGCCGAGACCGCGATGCCGATCGTCACCCACTCGGGGGCCGCGCCGCGCCACGAGTACGGGGACCACCTCGGCATCTACGTCTCCGAGGTCACCTGGTGGCCGGCCCGCCCGCTGTGGTTCCTGCTCTGGTCCGGGGTCTTCGAGCGGCACCCGGGCCTGAGGTTCGGCATCGCCGAGTCGGGCTGCTGGTGGCTGCCCAACCAGCTCTGGTTCATGGACCGGCTCTACCTCGGGGCGCACGGGGGCAAGAAGCTCTCCCCGTTCGCGGAGCTGAAGCGCCCGCCGAGCGAGTACCTGGACCGCCAGGTGTTCATCTGCGCCACGAACACCAAGCGGCGCGAACTCGCCCAGCGCTACGAGATCGGCGTGGACAACATCCTGTGGGGCTCGGACTTCCCGCACCCCGAGGGCACCTGGCCCGACACCCGCAACTGGCTGCGCAACACCTTCCACGACATCCCGGTGGCCGAGACCCGCCGGATGCTGGGCCTGGCCGCGGCCGAGGTCTTCGGCTTCGACACCGCGAAGCTCGCCCCGGTCGCCCGCCGGATCGGCCCCACCCCGGCCGGGCTCGGGCAGTCCCCGGACCAGGCGGCCGTGGAGGCCTCCTGGGCCCGCTCGCGCGAGACGGGCCGGCACTGGCTGACGGGCGGCGACTTCCCGGTGCTGGGGGTCTCCTGATGACCGGGGACCGCTACACGGTCGTCTCGGCCGACTGCCACGCGGGCGCCGACCTGCTCGACTACCGGCCGTACCTGGCCAAGCGGCACCACGAGGCCTTCGACGCCTGGGCCGCCGACTACGTCAACCCGTACGAGGACCTCCTCGCCGACACCGCCGACCGCAACTGGAACTCGGCCCGCCGGCTGGCCGAACTCGAAGCGGACGGCATCGTCGCGGAGGTCCTCTTCCCGAACACCATCCCGCCGTTCTTCCCCGCGGCCTCCCTGATGACGCAGCCGCCCACGGCCGCGGAGTACGAGCTGCGCTGGGCGGGCCTGCAGGCGCACAACCGCTGGCTCGCCGACTTCTGCGCGGACGCGCCGGGCCGGCGGGCCGGGGTGGCGCAGATCCTCCTCAACGACGTGGACGAGGCGGTCCGGGAGATCCGCCGCACCCGGGAGGCGGGCCTGACGGGCGGCATCCTCCTCCCCGGAGTCCCTCCGGGCTCACCCGTCCCGGAGCTCCACTCCGCCGCCTACGACCCGATCTGGGCCGTCTGCGCCGAACTCGACGTCCCCGTCAACCACCACGGCGGCTCGGCCTCGCCCCCGCTCGGGGACGAACCGGCGGCCCGCGCCGTCTTCATGGTGGAGACCACCTGGTTCTCCCACCGCGCCCTGTGGCACCTGATCTTCGGCGGGGCCTTCCGCCGCCACCCCGGCCTGAAGCTGGTCCTGACGGAGCAGGGCTCGGGCTGGATCCCGGGCGTCCTGGAGATGCTGGACTACTACCACGGCCGCCTCGTCACGGCCTCGGCCACGGCGGAGGCCAAGTTCGGGGCGGGCCTGGCCGACGCCATGGGCCGGGGCCCCAGCGAGGTCTGGCGGGACAACTGCTTCGTGGGGGCGAGCTTCATGCGCCCCCACGAGGTCCCGCTGCGGCACCGGATCGGCCTCGAAAAGATCATGTGGGGCAGCGACTACCCCCACGACGAGGGCACCACCCCCTTCTCCCGCGAGGGCCTGCGCATCGCGTACGCGGGCCTGCCGAGGGAGGAGGTCGCGGCCATGGTCGGCGGCAACGCCGCCCGCGTCTACGGCTTCGACCTCCCCCTCCTGGACGCCCTGGCCGCCAAACACGGCCCCCTGGTCTCGGAGATCGCCGAACCCCTGACCCGCATCCCACCCGAAGCCACCAGCCCGGCCTTCGCCCGGGGCGCCTCGGTCCGCGTCTGGTGACAGCGTCCGGGCGCCCGCCGGAGCGCCGAACGGGACCCGCGTGTGCCGCTCCGGCGGGGCCGCGCCCGAAGCCCGGACCACCATGGGGGTACCGTCGGTAACTTCGTCGGATACCGATCGGTAACAACCTCTAGCGGAGCCCCCTGGGGCGCCTCTATGGTGCGGGCATGCCGAACCTGCCCGATGTCGTGCTGTGGTCCATACCCGCGTTCGTCCTGCTCACCGTCATCGAGGTGGTGAGCTACCGGCTGCATCCCGACGAGGACGCCGCCGGGTACGACGCCAAGGACGCGGTCACGAGCGTCACCATGGGCATCGGCAGCATCGGGTTCGACCTGCTCTGGAAGATCCCGGTCGTCGCCGTCTTCACGGCCGTCTACGAACTGACCCCGCTGCGCGTGCCGTTCCTGTGGTGGACCGCCCTGCTGATGCTGCTCGCGCAGGACTTCCTCTACTACTGGCAGCACCGGCTGCACCACGTCATCCGCATCCTGTGGGCCTGCCACGTGGTCCACCACAGCAGCCGCAGGTTCAACCTCACCACCGCCCTGCGCCAGCCCTGGACCAGCGCCACCACCTGGTGGTTCTACCTGCCCATGGTCGCCCTCGGCGTGCACCCGGCCGCGGTCCCCTTCTGCTACGGGATCAACCTCCTCTACCAGTTCTGGGTCCACACCGAGCGCATCGGGAAGCTGCCGCGGCCGTACGAGTACGTCTTCAACACCCCCTCGCACCACCGCGTCCACCACGCCTCCCAGGGCGGCTACCTCGACCGCAACTTCGGCGGCATCCTGATCGTCTGGGACCGGATGTTCGGGTCCTGGGTCGGGGAGACCGAGCGGCCCGTCTACGGGCTGACCAAGAACATCGGCACCCACAACCCGCTGCGCGTGGCCACCCACGAGTACGCCGCCATCGCCCGCGACGTACGGGCCGCCGACAGCTGGCGCGAGCGCGCCGGGCGGGTCTTCCGCGGGCCGGGCTGGCAGCCCGTCGCCGAGCGGGCGCCCGGGGCGGGCGGCGCGCCCGCCGCCGCGCCGGAGCCG
>NZ_JBGWAB010000021.1:0-88509 GCF_041862025.1 Streptomyces sp. AB3(2024) | reverse complement strand
GTCGCACGGCCGCATGCCCTCGACTACCAACTCTCGAACAGGCACGTCATCACTCATGACAGCCACACTGCCACCCGACCACCTTGACCAAAGACATAGGGGCACCCCCCCGGCTCAGGCCCCGGCCCTGACCGCGTCGGCGAGCAGCCGGGCCGTGTCGTCTGCCGGGCCGACCAGCCGGGTGCGGGTGAGGGCGAAGGACAGCCCTCGCGCCCGGTCGGCGAAGGCGACGGAGCCGCCGCTGCCGTGGTGCCCGAAGGCGGTCACCTCCCCGCCCATCGGCGGCATGCCGAGGAAGTAGCCGAGCCCCTTGGCGTGCCGCCGCAGCAGCATCCGGCCCGTCCCCTCCACCGCCACCGCCGCGGCCGCCTCGACCCCGGCCGCGCGCCCCTCCTTCACCACCGCACGCCGTATCACCGACCGTGACCCACCTCTACCCTCGGTGACGTAAGTTGCTCACTCCGTCACGGAAGAGGCAGTCGAATGGTGCAAGGCATGGCGAAGGTTCTCGGGGCGTGCGCGGCGGCGGCGATGCTGGCGCTCACCACCCCGGGCACGGCACAGGCGGCCCAGGGGGTCCTGTTCATCGACCGCGCGCCGCACGAGAACCCCTCGGGCTGCTACCCGCTGGGCGACTTCGTCCCGTCGGAGGTCGCGAACTTCACCGACGAGGTCGCCTTCGTGTGGTCGGGCCCGAACTGCGACGGACGCGTCACCCACCCGGTCCTCCCGGGCCAGGTCACCGTGGCACGCGGCCGGAGCGTCTTCATCCATTGATCAGGCGGCCTGGAGGGACACCTCGGTCGACTTGATCAGCGCGACGACGGAGGAACCGGCGGCCAGGCCGAGGGCCTCGACGGCGTCGGCGGTGATCGCGGCGGTCAGCCCGCCGCCGTTCACGTCGACCTTGACGGAGGCCATGGCCGGCCCGGCGGCGATGTCGACGACGGTCCCGGCGATCTGGTTCCGGATGGACAGCCCCTCGACCGGCCCGGTCGCCAGGGCCACCTCGGTGGCCTTCACCAGCGCCTTGACGGAGGACCCGGCGGCGAGGCCGAGCTCCTTGACGGCGTCGAGGGTGATGGCGGCGGTGATGTCCTGACCGCCCTCCAGCCGGACCTTGACCGTCGCCATCGCCTCACCGGCGGTGACGGCGGTGACGGTTCCGGCGATCTGGTTGCGGATGCTCAGGTTCATGGGCGCTTCGACCTCTTACGTAGACACCTCGCGCGGCCCGGGACGAACCGCACGGGATCGACGCTATGCGGCCCCGCGTTGACTTTCGTTCAGCCCCTCGCATCCGCGAACCCGAACCACCCACACGGCTGGTTCCTGCGGTTATCCCAGGTCAGAGGCGTACGAAACGAAGCCGGCCCAGGCGGTGTCACTGACCGCGAAGTGAGGGCCGGGGACGCTCTTGGAGTCCCGGACGTGCACTGTGCCGGGGGTGGTGGCCACCTCGACGCAGGAATCGCCACCGGGGCCGTCGCTGTAACTGCTCTTGAACCAGTCCAGGTCGTGGATCATGTTTCTCCCAGCAAGTCCTCAATAAAGGCCCGCGACTCCCAAGGCGTGAGAGCGTCAGCCCGGATCATTCCGTATCGTAGTTCCAGGATCCGAAGCTGCTTCGGATCACTTACGGGGCGCCCGCTGAAAGCCCCTTCGGATCGCCCGGCGGCTGTCCCGTCGGGGAACTTCAGCAGCTCGATCCCGCCGTCCAGGCCTGAGTGGACCTCACAGTCCGTGGCCATCACCTGTAGAGACACATTGCGCAAGTTGCCGACCTCCAGGAGTCGTTCGAGCTGCGCACGCCAGACCATTGTGCCGCCGATCCGGCGCCGTAGCGTGGCCTCTTCCTGAACCAGGCCGATCGCCGGTGCGGGCTCCCTCTCGAACACCTTCCGCCGGGCCATGCGCGCGCGCAGGAAGCACTCCACCTCGTCCCGCGAGTAAGCGGGCTGCCGCATCTCGAACAGGGTCCTGGCGTACTCCTCGGTCTGGAGCAGACCGTGGATGTTGTGAGTCCTGTACCCCCCGATCTCAGAGGCCCTGGCCTCCATCGAGGTCAGTTTGCGGACCTGCTTGGGGTAGCAGACCTGCGCCAGGTCCTCCCTCATCGCCTTGATCAGGCCGTTGGCCCTCAGCGCCTCGTCCACCCCGTCGAGATACTCGGGTTTGGCGATCCGCTTGCCGCCCTCGACCTTGTAGACCAGGTCCTCGCTGTAGCCGATCCGCTCCGCCAGTTCCACGACCTTCATGCCCAGCGCCTCGCGCCTTGCCCTCATCTGACGCCCGAGGGCTGCGACCACCGCAGCACCCTGCTCGTCCTCGGGGTCCACGGCCCAGCTGTGCTCTTCCACACCGTCACTGTCCATCCACACCCACCTCCGCAACGCGCCTTACCCGACAGCCGGGTTGGGACAGTCCGGACAGCCTCGGACAAGCGCCGGACAGACCCTCTACGGACGGGCCGAATCACTTCACAGAACTAGCACGTCCAGCCACGCTGCGTGACATGAATGCTCATCTCCACTGCACCCTCCAGCTGTCCGCCAACCCCCGCGCAGCCCGTCTCGCCCGGCTGCTCGTCGTCGAGCAACTCCGCTCCTGGGGGCTGCCCTTCGAGGACGTCGCGCAGGTCGTCGCCGAGCTCTGCGCCAACGCCGTCACGCACGGCCGCGTCCCCGGGCGGGACTTCCGGCTGGAACTCAGCGTCATCGACGGGGGCCGCGTACGGGTCGAGGTGCACGACAGCCGGGGCGACGAGCCGCCCGGCGAGCCCCGGTACGGGCTGGCCATCGTCGATGCCCTCTCGAACCGCTGGGGCAGCTCCCGGGGACCCGTCCCACGGAAGTCCGTATGGGCCGAACTCGGCAGCTGACACGCGGTCGTTGGCCCTGACGGCGCCCCGGGACGCCTCAGGGTCGGGCGGGGGACTTCCCCGGTGCCGCCACACGGCACCCGGCGGCACCGTATGAGCCATGCAGACGACCACGCTCCGCCGCGCAGCCGCCTCCCTCGGTCTCGCCGCCGCCCTCGCCGGCCTCGCGGTGGCGCCCGCCCTCGCCGGCGAGGCGCCCTCGTACGACTTCACCGACTGCCCGGCCATCCCCGCCGGGGTCGACGCCACGCGGTGGAAGTGCGAGGTGCTCACCGCCACCGGGTCGATGCGCCTCGGCAGCCGGGACGTTCCCGAGCTGGCCCCGATGACCATCACCCACGCCGAGGGCCCGCTGCCCGACGGCACGAACGGCCAGGTCTGGGGTGCCCTGCGCGGCGGCCCGACCGCCGTCCCCGGCGGGCTCCTCGGCCACGGGCACCTCCCGCTCTCCCTCCAGCCGGAGTACGGCGGCCGGTCCGACTTCTACTCGGTCGGCGACAGCATGGGCCTGTTCACCCTGCGCTACCGCGCCGTGAGCCCCCTGCTGCCCCCGGGCTGCGTCATCGGCGGCGGCGAGGCGCCGATCGAGATCCGCCTCAAGCGGGTGGGCAAGTCCGAGTGGATCTCCAAGAACCCGCCGGTCATCAAGTTCGCCGCGACCGACACCGCCTTCACGGCCCCCGCCGCCACCGGCTGCGGCCCGCTGACCCGCCTCGTGAACGACCGCCTCGGCCTGCCCGCGCAGTCGGGCAACGCGATCACCCTGTCCGCCCTCTACACCTTCAAGACCTACGACCAGCTCCCGCCGCGCTGAGCGTGATCAGCGGACCGGGAAGGGAGCGAGGCCGAGGTCCCACCGGTCCGCCGCGTGGAGGAGCGCGGTCGTGTCCAGCCGCACCTCCACGGCGTACCCGTAGATGTCCTCTCCGTCCTCGTCCTGCCGCCACGGAGGTGCCGCCTCCAAGGACAGGTGCACCCGGAGCACCGCCCCGTCCTCGCTGCGGCCCGCGAGGCCGAAGGCCAGGACGGGCTCCAGGAAGTACTTGTCCGGAGACGGCTCACCCTCGGCATCGTCTCCGGTCACCGCCACCTTCCCCGCTGCCACCGCACGCAGCCAGGGAGCCACCTCACGCGCTTCGTCGGTCAGCAGACACGGTGAGGCGAAGGACCAACTGCCTTCGGCCGTGGTCACCGTGCCGCCGATGACCAGCCAGTTGTCGTCGTACGGGTTGGCCCCGGCCCGGGGGAACTGGTAGCGCAGCGGGCGGAGCTCGACGCTGCTCGCGTGATCACTCAAAAGCACGGACCCACCGTGTCACGGACCGTGCCGGAGCCGCCCGGCGAGGGCCCGCGGCAGCTCTCGCACCGAGGTCCGTTCCTCCACGACCCGGCCCACCCGTACGTTTCTTTTGCTTCGCAGTACCCAGGGAAAGAACCGTGCCCAACCCCTCCAGCCTCCCCGTGGAGGCGCCCCCACGCACACGGGTGAACAACTCCAACTCAGCTGGATTTGGGCCTGGTTGCCTGGCATATGCTCGCCCCGACAAGCCCCAGAAAATGAGACGGCCCCCGTCGGGACGGCAATCCCGGACGAGGGCCTGACCAAAAAGGAAGTAAGCCCGCTTCCCCATGGCTCTTCAGCAGATTAGCGCGCTACCGCGCCCGCCGTACGGCGTTCATCACTCGAACGTCCGGCACACGACCCGGTACACCGTCGTCGGCAACCACCTGATCCAGAATCCGAAGATCAGCCTCACCGCCAGGGGCCTGGGCGCGTACATCCAGTCGCTGCCGCCCGGAACGCCCATCGGCATCAAGGAACTGGCCAGGCGGGTCCCCGAGGGCGAGATCCGGATCGCCTCCGCGCTCCGCGAACTGGAGGCCCACGGCTACCTGAAGCGGGTCCGGGAGCAACTTCCCGACGGCCGCTTCGTCACCCGAACGATTTCCTACAACCACCCCAAGGCGTCCGTCGCCGCACCAACTCCCCCTCCGCCCCCGGACCCGGAACCAGCGGCCGCCCCGATGCCCGAGGCCGAGCCTGTACCCGAACCGGAGCCGGAGCCGGAGCCCGAACCGGAGCCGCAGCAGGCCGAACCACCGCCCGTACCCGCCCCGGAGCCGGACCCCGAGCCGGAGCCCCCCTCCCCCCGGCGCAGGGCGGCCATGACCCTGCTCGCCCGGCTGCGCCGCGTCGACCACCGCCTGCTCCTCGGACAGCGGGACATCGAGCGCCTCGCGGACGGCGTCGAGGTCTGGCTGGAGCGCGGCGGGAGCATGGACGGGATCACCACCGCGCTGACGGCCCGGATCCCCCACCCGCTCACCAACCCGGCCGGACTGATCGCCCACCGCCTCAGGGCGCAGCTCCCCCCGCTGCTGGAAGCGGAGTCCAGACGGGCCGCCCCCGTACGCCCGCACCCCATCCAGAACTGCACGCGCTGCGACCGCGGCTTCCGCGGCCCGGCCCCCGGCACCTGCCCGGGCTGCTCCGAGGATCCATCGCCGCCCGGGGGAGGGGACTCCGCGATATCGGTCGTGTGCGAGGGTGGGCCACCACGCATCTGAGGGGGGACGGGACCGTGCGCGCACGTCATGTCGCGGGGGCGGTGGCGGTGGCCGCCATGGCGGTACTCGGCACGTCGGCCTGCTCCGCCGGATCGCAGGCCGGATCACAGGCCGGCCCGCCGCCGTCGGCACCGTCCTCGGCCGCGCCGTCGGCCTTCGCGTCCCCGCGGGACCGGCTGCGCGACGGGCTGCTGACCCAGGCCCGACTGCCGCAGGGCTTTCGGCTGCTGACCGCAGAGGTCAACTCGACGACGACCGCCGCACCCCACGCCCCCGCCTCCACCGTCCCGATCGCGTCGATGCCGTGCTCCGAACTCGGCGTCGACTCCTTCCTGACGGCTCACGCCCGCCCCCTGGAGGACGTGGCGGTCGGGCTGGAGCAGGTACCCGACGACGACGGCTGGTTCGGACAGGAGGCCCTCGACCGGTACGCACCCGGCCGGGCGGCCGAGGTCATGGCCGACATACGCGGCGCCGCCCAGCGCTGCCCCTCCTACGCCACCGCCCTCGACAGCGGTACCACCGCGCAGGAGACCGTGTCGGTGACGGGAGCGGACGTCCCGGCGGACGACGGCCTCGTGCTCCGGATCGCGTCCACCCTGCCCGGCGATCGCGAACCGTACGTCAGCGAGCGGGCGTTCGTCCGCGAGGGCGACGTGATCCTCATGGTGCAGAAGACGATCGCGCAGAAGCCGCGGTCCGGTGTGGAGGCCGTCCTCCCGGCCGCCGTGGCCGCCTACCGCGCGGCCAGGGCGCACTGAACGGGCCCGGTCGGACCCCGGCCCGGTCGGACCCGGGTCAGCCGAACTTCGGCATCTCCCCGGACGTCGTCGTCATGTCGATCACCGCGAACGCCGCGCCCTGCGGGTCCGTGACGGCCGCGAAGCGGCCGAAGGGGCTGTCCATCGGCCCGAAGTGCAGCATCCCGCCCCGCGCCTGGGTCTTCGCGACGGCCTCGTCGCAGTCCGGGACGCCGAAGTAGACCTGGATGTAGGACGGGATCTCCGGCGGGAACTCGTCGCCCATCTTCATCCGGCCCAGCACCGGGTTCTCCTTGCCGCCCAGGCTGAAGATCTTGAAGTCCATCCCGGCCGCGTTCGGGTCGTCGCAGTCCTCACCGCCCGACTCCATCTGCTGGGACTCGTACGGGAAGACCTTCTCCAGGAACCCGTCCGCCTTGCCCGGCTCCCGGCTGAAGACCTCCGCCCAGGCGTACGCACCGGCCTCGCCGAGCTTCTCGAAACCCTTGTGCTCACCCGGCTGCCAGACGCCGAAGACCGCGCCGCTCGGCTCCTTGGCGATCGCCATCGTGCCGAAGGTGCCGACCTGCATCGGCTCCATCACCAGCTCGCCGCCCGCCGACTTGATCTTCTCGGCCGTGGCGGCCGCGTCCGGCGAGGCGAAGTACAGACACCACTGCGAGGAGGCCTCGCCCCCCGGCATCGGCGGTACGACGGCCGCGACCGCCTTCCCTCCCGAATAGGCCTGCGTGTAGTTGCCGTACTCGCTGCTGGCATCGCCGAAGGTCCAGCCCAGCACGTCGGCGTAGAACTCCTTCGCGCCCTCCACGTCGGTGAACATCGCGTCCACCCAGCACGGGGCACCCTCAGGGAAATCGGACATGGTCGATCGACTCCTGTGTCGTACTTCGTCCACTACGCATCCACTGCCTGTCGGATTCCACGCTAGGCGGGGGGTCTGACAACCGCGCGCCGACCGCGCGCGGGGGCCCGGGGCGGGGGAGGCTGGAGCCATGGACGACATCACCATCCGGCTCGCGCAGCAGCCCGAGGCCGACGCCCTCCTCTCACGGAGCCCGCTCGCCGCGCTCGTCGGGATGCTGCTGGACCAGCAGGTGCCGATGGAATGGGCGTTCTCGGGGCCTTACACGATCGCGCAGCGGCTCGGCGCCGACGACCTCGACGCGGACGCCATCGCCGCCATGGACCCCGAGGCCTTCGCGGCGCTGCTGTCGCGGAAGCCCGCCGTGCACCGGTACCCGGGGTCCATGGCCAAGCGGATCCAGCAGCTGTGCGCGTACCTGGTGGAGCACTACGGCGGGGACGCGGAGGCCGTCTGGCGGGACGCGGCGAGCGGCGCCGAGCTGCTGGGGCGGCTGAAGGCGCTGCCGGGGTTCGGGGAGCAGAAGGCGAAGATCTTCCTCGCGCTGCTGGGCAAGCGGCTGGGCGTCCGCCCCAAGGGCTGGCGGGAGGCCGCCGGGGACTACGGACGGGCGAACGTGTACCGCTCCGCGGCGGACATCACGGGGCCGGAGTCGCTGGCGAAGGTCCGGGAGTACAAGCAGGCGCAGAAGGCCGCCGCCAAGGGCACCGCGTAGGAGTGGCGACGGGTCCCGGCCGGGGCCGGACGGGAGCGGACCGGCTGACGGGAGCGGATCGGTTGACGGGGGCGGGAGTTGACAGACGGCGGTCACGGCCCCGCCCCGGGGAAGCGGCCCCGCGTAGGCTCGCGAGATGACCGACAACCTGACCCGCGCCGCCACCGCCGAGATCATTTCCGACGGCCCCGGCAGCCTGATCACGCTGCTCACCGACACCGACGAGCTCACCTGCAACACCGCGAGCTTCGAGGTCGGCGCGGCCGGTGCCCCGGTGCACTTCCACACCAAGGCCACGGAGTTCTTCCACGTCACCGACGGGCACCTCGACGTCCTCGTCGGCGACGAGGTCCACACCCTGTCCAAGGGCGACTTCATCACCATCGCCCCCGGCGTGAAGCACGCCTTCGCCCCGGCCGCCGGCAAGACGGCCGAGGTCTTCGTCGGCTTCACGCCCGGCATGGGGCGCTTCGACTACTACCGGCTCCTGGGCCGGGTCCGGGCGGGCGAGGCCACCGTGCAGGACATCATCGACAGCCAGCCCACCTACGACAACCACTACGCGGAGAGCGAGGCCTGGGCCGGCCGCACCCGCAGCGCCGAGGCGTAGACCTCGTCGGCGCCGAGCCAGCGCAGCTCCTCCGCGAGCAGCTCGGCGCTGCTGCGGATCTTGAGGGCGACCTTCCGGTCCGGCCACCCCGGCAGCACCAGCTGCGCCAGGACCCCGGCCGGCCGGTCGACCCGTAGCTCCCCGGCGGTCGTCTCCAGCCGGACCCGGGTGATGACCGGCCCGCCGGTGGCGACCCGCTCCACGGGCACCCCCAGCCGGTCCTCCAGCCAGCGCGCCAGCAGCTCGGCGCTCGCGTTGTCGGCCTCGCTCTCCACCGCCGCGCCCGTCACCGGGAGCGCCTTCTGGTCGAAGGAGGAGGCCAGCAGCGAGCGCCACGGCGTGAGCCGGGTCCAGGCCAGGTCGGTGTCCCCGGGGGCGTACGAGGCGGCGCGGCCGGCCAGTACGCCGACCGGGTCGGCGGCCGCCTGGGAGTCGGTGATGCGGCGCTGCGCGAGGCGGCCCAGGTCGTCGCGGGCCGGGTCGGCGGGGGCATCGGCGGGCCACCACGCCACCACGGGCGCGTCCGGCACCAGCAGCGGCAGCACGACCGAGCCCGCCTGCGAGGTGAGGTCGCCGTGCAGGCGCAGCAGCACGATCTCCCCGGACCCGGCGTCCGAGCCGACGCGCAGCTCGGCGTCGAGGCGGGTGCGGTGCCGCCGCTGCGGGCCGCGCGAGGTCCGCTTGATCACGGCGATGATCCGGCAGGGGTGCTCGCGGGAGGCTTCGGAGGCCGCGCGCACGGCGTCGTAGGCGTTCTCCTCGTCGGTGACCACGAGGAGCGTCAGGACCAGCCCCATCGTGGGGCTGCCGATGGCTCGGCGTGCGGCGAGCATCGCTCGGGCGATCTTGCTGGACGTGGTGTCGGTCAGTTCGGTCCGCATGCCCCGAGTCTGTCAGCGCCGGGCGGGCGTCCGGCACCCGGTTCGCTCGATTACGCCTGGACCCGTGCCCGGGACCGCGACCGGACCCGCGGCGGGCCCGGTCAGCGCCGGCGCTTGGCCGTGCCGAAGAGGGAGCGGGAGATCTCCCGGCCCAGCTGCGTGCCGACCGAGCGGGCCAGCGAGCGGAACAGTCCACTGCCCACCACCTGTTGGGCCAGCGAGGGCTCCGGTTTCGGGGCGTCGCGGGCCGCCTTCGCCGCCTCCTTGGCCTGCTTCTCGGACTCCGCCGCCGCGGCGGCCGCCTCCGCCTCGGCCTCCGCGGCCGCCTGTTCGGCGCTGATCTTCTCGTAGGCCGATTCGCGGTCCACCGGCTCCGCGTAGCGCAAGTACAGCGGGGAGGACTTCACCGCCCCGTCCAGGGCAGCCGGGTCGACCGGACCCATCAGCGACCGCGGGGCGCGCAGCCGGGTCGCGGCGACGGGCGTCGGGGCGCCGTTCTCGCTGAGCACCGTGATGACGGCCTCGCCGGTGCCGAGCCCGGTGAGCAGTTCCTCCAGGTCGTAGGCGGAGCGCGGGAAGGTCCTCACGGTGGCCTTGAGGGCCTTGGCGTCGTCGGGGGTGAAGGCGCGCAGGGCGTGCTGCACCCGGTTGCCGAGCTGCGCCAGCACGTCCGCCGGTACGTCCTTGGGGGTCTGCGTCACGAAGAACACGCCGATGCCCTTGGAGCGGATCAGGCGCACGGTCTGGGTGATGGACTCCAGGAAGGCCTTGGACGCGCCGTTGAACAGCAGGTGCGCCTCGTCGAAGAAGAAGACCAGCTTGGGCCGTTCCACGTCGCCGACCTCCGGCAGGTCGGCGTAGAGGTCGGCCAGCAGCCACATGAGGAAGGTGGAGAACAGCTGTGGTTTGTCCTGCACCGCCGGAAGTTCCAGTACGGAGACCACCCCGCGGCCGTCCGCGGAGGTGCGCAGGAACTCGCTCGTGTCGAACTCGGGCTCGCCGAAGAACTCGGTGGCGCCCTGCTGCTCGAAGGCGGTCAGGGCCCGCAGGATCACCCCGGCCGTCACCGCGGACAGTCCGCCGATTCCCTTGAGTTCGGCTTTTCCCTGGTCGGAGACGAGGAAGGCGACCACGGCCCGGAGGTCCTTGAGGTCGATGAGCTCCAGTCCCTTGCTGTCGGCGTAGTGGAAGATCAGGCCGAGGGACTGTTCCTGCGTCTGGTTGAGCTGGAGCACCTTGGACAGCAGCACCGGGCCGAAGGCCGTCACGGTCGCCCGGACGGGGATGCCGGCGCCGATCCCGCCCAGCGCGTAGAACTCGCTGGGGCAGCCGGTGGCCTCCCACTCCTGGCCGACGTCGGCGGCCCGCTCCCGGACCCGGTCGTTCTCCGTGCCGGGCGCGGAGATGCCCGAGAGGTCGCCCTTGACGTCGGCGAGGAAGACGGGCACTCCGCTCGCGGAGAGCTGTTCGGCGATCAGCTGCAGGGTCTTGGTCTTGCCGGTGCCGGTGGCTCCGGCGACCAGGCCGTGCCGGTTGAGCATGGACAGCGGGATGCGGATCTGCCGGTCGGGCAGGCAGGTGCCGTCCCAGAGCAGGGCACCGAGATCGAGCGCGGGCCCGGTGAAGGCGTACCCGGCCGCGATCTGAACGGCGGGGTCGGTGCTCTGACTCATGCATCACTCCCGAAATAGCCCTGTCCGCCACCTTTGCACCGCCGGAGCGCGGCTGCGCCCGGAGGCGCGGGCCCGGTAGGCTTTCCGTGTGATCTTCAAGCGCATCGGAAGCGGGCGGCCGTACCCCGACCACGGCAGGGAAACCACCCGGCAGTGGGCGGACGTCGCCCCGCGCCCGGTCCGGCTCGACCAGCTCGTGACGACCAAGGGGCAGCTGGACCTCGAAACGCTGCTCGCCGAGGACTCCACCTTCTACGGCGACCTCTTCGCGCACGTCGTGAAGTGGCAGGGCGACCTGTACCTGGAGGACGGGCTGCACCGCGCCGTGCGCGCGGCGCTCCAGCAGCGTCAGGTGCTGCACGCACGCGTCCTGGAAATGGACTGATTGCGCCTTTCGGGTCAGCCTTACCCGATCAACAGATCATTTAGTAGGCATCGTTCCGGTACGGCACTACGCTGCGCCCATGAGCATGCTCACTCCCCCCGGCATGGGCGGAAAGTACCGCATCACGGGAGCTGCCTACCCCCGCATGAGCCGTCCCCGGCGTCGCCGCAAGGTCGTGCTCGCCCTGCTCGGATCGGTCCTCGCGCTGGCCCTGCTCGGTTACGGGGCACTGCAGCTCATCGACGTGTTCCGAGGCGACGGCGGCAAGCGGAACGCGGCGGCCGGCAAGGACTGCCCCACGGCGTCCGCCACCCCCGTCAAGGCTGCCAAGGCCGGTAACACCGGTCCCGGCGCGGCCCCCTCGGCCACCCCCGCGGTCGCACTCCCCCAGCCCGGCCAGATCAAGGTCAACATCTACAACGCGACCCCGCGCGCGGGGCTCGCCAAGGCGGTCCGCGACGAGCTGGAGAAACGCGGCTTCGCCATCGGCCAGGTCGGCAACGCCCCCGCCGACTTCGACAAGAAGGTCCCCGGCGCCGGGATACTGGTCGGCTCCCCCAGGACCGACAAGGCGGCGTACTCCGTCCTCGCCGCCCAGCTCACCGGGGTCACCACCCAGACCGACACCCGCGAGGGCGCGGACATCGACCTGATCCTGGGCGACTCCTTCAAGGAGCTCACCCCGAAGGCGGACGCGGACAAGGCACTGGCCGCCCTGGCCAACCCGGTGCCCGCACCCGCCGGAAAGTGCTGAGGCGGGCGGCCCGGACCCACCGGCCGCCCGCCCGCCCCACCCGAATAGCGCCGTGTGCGGCCTACTCCGCCGAGCCGTACATGCGGTCGCCCGCGTCCCCCAGGCCCGGCACGATGTAGCCGTGCTCGTTGAGCCGCTCGTCCACGGCGGCCGTCACCACCGTCACCGGCGTGCCCGCAAGCTCGCGCTCCATGACCTCGACGCCCTCGGGCGCGGCCAGCAGCACCACGGCGGTCACGTCGTCGGCGCCGCGCTTGATGAGCTCCTGGATCGCGGCGACCAGCGTGCCGCCGGTGGCCAGCATCGGGTCGACCACGTAGACCTGGCGCCCGGAGAGGTCCTCGGGCATGCGCGTCGCGTACGTGGAGGCCTCCAGGGTCTCCTCGTTGCGGACCATGCCCAGGAAGCCCACCTCGGCGGTCGGCAGCAGCCGCACCATTCCGTCCAGCATGCCGAGACCGGCGCGCAGGATCGGCACGACCAGCGGACGCGGGTACGACAGCTTGACGCCGGTGGTCGGGCCGACCGGGGTCTCGATGTCCGCCTGCTCCGTGCGCACGTCGCGGGTGGCCTCGTAGGCGAGGAGCGTCACCAGCTCGTCGGCGAGCCGACGGAAGGTGGGGGAGTCGGTGCGCTTGTCGCGCAGCGTGGTGAGTTTGTGCGCCACCAAGGGGTGATCGACGACCTGCAAACGCACAACATCCTCCAAGACTCAGCCGGGCTTCGACCTGCGATCTGCGACCTGCGACCCTGCTACCTGCGAAAACGGCCGCCTGTTCGCGACCCACTGGCAAAAGGCTACGCGTTGGGAGGACCCCCGCGCGTCCCCGACGGCGCCCGCGCCGGGTATCGGCGGCCGTCGCGGCCCGACGTGCGGCGCGCCGCGTCGCCCAGCACCCTTGACTGGTGAGCAACCCACCGGTGATCGCGGCCGTCGACGGATCCGACCACAGCCTGCGGGCCCTGGAGTGGGCCCGTACGGCCGCCCTGTGCCGCGGCACCGGCCTGCTGGTCGCCCATGTACTGCCCGACACCTCCCAGTTGTATGCGGGCCGCCGCTCCTCCCTGCGCGACCCGAACCAGCCGGAGCGGTTCGCCGACCCCGTGGGCGACTACGTGCGCGGCGTCCTGGAAGCCGCCCCGGAGCTGCCCCGGGAGGTCCGCTACGAGGCCCTGGAGGGCTCCGTACCGGAAGCCCTGCGGGCCATCGCCGCCGAGGCCGCGCCGACGATGCTGGTGATGGGCTCCCGCGGGCGCGGCGGGTTCGCCACGCTGCTGCTCGGCTCCAACAGCAGGGCCGTCGCCACCACCGCGACCTGCCCCGTCGTGGTCGTCCCGCACGCGGACCGCGACGCGCCCCGGGCCGACGCGCACGCCGGGGGCCCTTCCGCCGACGGCTCGCCCGGCACGGACCCGCACGGCACCGGCCCGCGCGACACGGACCCGTACGGCGCCGGGGCCTCCGCCGGCCGGGTGGTGCTCGGGCTGCACGCCGCGGAGACGCCCGAGGACGTACTGCACTTCGCGTTCGCCGAGGCCGCCGCGCGGGGGACCACCGTCCAGGTGGTCTCCGCGTACGCCGTCCCGCCCGGACCGAACCTGGTGATCGACAGTCCCTTCCAGGTGATCCCGCCCGAGGCGCTCGCCGACGACGGGGACGCCGTACCCGCCGAACGGGAGATGCTGCGCTCCCAGACGCAGCGCCTCGCCCCGCTGCGCGCCCGCTATCCGGACGTGCCCGTCGAGCAGGCCGCGGTGCCCGGGGACGCCGCCGGACGGCTGGTGGAGGCGTCCCGGACGGCGGCCCTGGTCGTGGTGGGCCGCCACCACCCGCGCCGGCGGGCGCTGCTGATGGGATCCGTGGCGCACGCGGTCCTCCACCACGCGCACGGACCCGTGGCCGTCGTCCCGGCCCTCCGCGCCGACGAGGACGCCTGACCTGGGCCGATCCGGCGAGGGGTGGCATCAAACGCGCCGACCGGGGGAAGGTGGGAGCGGGGGGACTGCTTCGCGCCGGCGGAGGAGGACGACCGGACCAGCCGTGGGTGGTGGCCGATGCCCGACACGCAGACGAACGAGACCGACGCGAGCGACGGGAGCACCGCGAGGAACGACACCGAGGCGTACGAGGCGCCGGAGACGGCGGCGCAGCGCAGGGCGCGGCGCGCCCAGTTCCTGCGCGATCTGCACGAGGCCCGGGAACTTCGCGACCGGGTCCAGCCGCGGCGCGCCCGTGCGGCCCGGATGCGCCAGCAGATGCGGATGCGCACATTCCGTTGGTGAGCGGCCCGACGGCCCTCACCGCGACCGGCGCCGCGACACGGCCGCCGCGCCGAAGACCTCTCGCAAAGCCGCTGTTTCTGCCACGATGCCGATTGGGCGGGGTGCGGACCGGCGAGCGTCACGGCCGTTGCGGACCCCAACCTCCGGCCGGGGGGACCTCCAACCGGCACGCCTATGACCAGTGGGAGAGTCACGGTGTATTTCGCCGCACTGCTCGCGCGCACCGAAGACGGGTGGGAAGCGAGCGACCTGGAACTCGACGACGTCGAGTCCCTCAGTGATCTGATCGATCTCGCCCGTTCCGCCGCTGTCGACGACGACACGGTGGTCGCCCTCATCGAGCAGGAGGACGCCTGGTTCGGCGTCGTCCGCGTGGACGGGGAGGAGGACCCCCGGTACTACGTGTCGAACGCCTCCGCCGCCGACCGCAGCTCCTACGGCTCGATGCTGACCAAGGAGCTGCTGGGCAACGACGAGGACGACGACGACCTCGACGAACTGGACCTGGACGGTACCGAGGACGGCGAGGACGAACCGATCGCCGCGTTCACGGACGGGGACGACGACGCGGACGACGGGGTGGGATCCGGCGCCGAGCCGGTCCCGGCCGGTCCGCTCGGCGACCCCCGGCTGCTGGACGACCTCGGGGTCGGCCACAAGGAACTGATGTCCCTCGACGGAGACGCCCTCTCGGAGATCGCCGACGCCCTCGGCGCCACCGAGGTACTGGAGGCCGTCCGCTAGTGATCACCGTGCACGACACCCCGTACGACCCCGATCCCGTCCGGGATCCCTGGCGCGACCCCATGCGCCTGGCGATGGCGGAGGCCGCCCTGGCGGTACCGGCCGGCGACGTGCCGGTCGGTGCCGTCGTGCTCGGCCCGGCCGGGGAGCTCCTCGCCTCCGGCCACAACGAGCGGGAGGCCACGGGCGACCCCACGGCGCACGCCGAGGTACTGGCGCTGCGCCGGGCGGCCGCCCGGCTCGGGGAATGGCGGCTGCCGGGGTGCACCCTCGTGGTGACCCTGGAGCCGTGCGTGATGTGCGCGGGGGCGCTCGTGCAGGCGCGGGTGGCCCGGGTCGTCTACGGCGCGGGGGACGAGAAGGCGGGCGCGGCGGGGTCGCTCTGGGACCTCGTGCGCGACCGCAGGCTCAACCACCGGCCCGAGGTGATCCGCGGGGTGCTGGAGCAGGAGTGCGCGCGGCAGCTGACGGAGTTCTTCCGCGAGCTGTGAGGGGACGGTGAGGAGGGCCACTCGGGTCCGAGTTGCAAAGCACTCCCCGCCATCGGCTAGGATCTATCTCGGTAGTGTGTCCGAGTGGCCGAAGGAGCTCGCCTCGAAAGCGAGTATGGGGCAACCCATCGGGGGTTCAAATCCCTCCACTACCGCACTTGACGAGAGCCCCGGTTCGTACGAACCGGGGCTCTCGTGCATGCCCGCCGTGACCGGCCGACCGCTCGGCCGTTGTCACGGCATGAACAAGACCCAGCGCATCCTCGCCGCCATCGCCCTCGCGGGGGCCGCCGCGGGCCTCGCCGCACCCGCCGCCTCCGCCGCGGGCCTCGCCCCCCTCACCCTCCCGGACCTGCCGACGGCCACCCCGGACATGCCGGCGGGCGCCCAGCCGCGCTCGGTCCAGGAGATCGGCTCGAAGCTCAGCGCGGGGGCCAACCAGCTCAACCAGCTGATGGAGCTGCCGAACCAGCTCGCGCCCGTGATCGCACCCGTCCAGCCGATCGCGGACCTCGCCGGCGGCCTCGAATAGCCGCACTCGGACGCTGCGACGACTCGGCGCACGGCGCACGGCGCACGCGAAGAAGGCCCCGGCCGGAGCCGGGACCTTCGACGTGGGAACGGGGGAAGTGGCATCGGGGGGACAAGCCACTTCCCCCGATGAGGACGGGACCTGCCAGCCCGAGCCGCGGTCAGGGGGGGAAGCTCGCGGCTCGGACCCCGCAGTGAGGTCCTGTCCCTCGCCCACCGATTTCCTGCCAGAACCGGTGGGCTCTCCTCAATCCTGCGCCCCGCGCAACCCGGTACGCAGCGGCAAAGGGCCCGTTCCACCGGGTCATTGGTCCTTAAAGGACAGGTGAGTGCCACAACTTGACCGGTTAGACTCCACCGACTTTGCAGTACCGGTTGGGGAGGCCGACACCGTTCATGGACACCAAGAAGCTCATCACGGGCGTCCTCACCGTGTTCGTACTCTTCGTGATCATCACCCAGCCGAAGCGGGCTGCCGAGATGGTGGGAATCGGTTTCCAGGGTCTGTCGGACGCGGCCTCCGGCATCGGCGAGTTCATCACCGAACTGGTGAGCTGAACCCGTACGCTGAAGCGGTTTCCGGACTTCCCGGCCCCCCACTCCGACGGGTGGGGGGTCTTTTGTATTCCCACCGTTCGAACATAATGCCCCGATATGCCCAACTTGCCCTCAACACGGCGATATACGGTGCTTGCGCATAGTGCACCTGTCTTGTGATGCTATGACCGCTTTTGACGGATAGTTGACCGAAAGGGTGGCGTGACCGTGCCGGCCAGTACTGCGCCTCAGGTGCCACCCCAGCAGGACTCCCAGGTGCCCCACCCGCAGGAGCCCCGCGCGGAGCCGCACGAGGAACCTCCCTCCCCTCCCGTCGCCCCGCGGCCGCAGAGCCGGGGAGCCGACACCCGGGCCCTCACCCAGGTCCTCTTCGGGCAGCTGAAGGGCCTCCAGCCGGGCACCAGGGAGCACGAGCGCGTGCGCGGGGCCCTGATCGAGGCGAACCTGCCGCTCGTCCGTTACGCGGCCGCCCGCTTCCGCAGCCGCAACGAGCCGATGGAGGACGTGGTCCAGGTCGGCACCATCGGCCTGATCAACGCGATCGACCGGTTCGACCCGGAGCGCGGGGTCCAGTTCCCCACCTTCGCCATGCCCACGGTGGTCGGCGAGATCAAACGGTACTTCCGGGACAACGTCCGCACCGTCCACGTCCCGCGCCGCCTCCACGAGCTGTGGGTGCAGGTCAACGCCGCCACCGAGGACCTCACCACCCTCCACGGCCGGACCCCGACCACCCCGGAGATCGCCGAGCGGCTGCGGATCAGCGAGGACGAGGTGCTGTCCTGCATCGAGGCCGGCCGCAGCTACCACGCGACCTCGCTCGAAGCCGCCCAGGAGGGCGACGGGATGCCCGGCCTGCTCGACCGGCTCGGCTACGAGGACCCGGAGCTGGCCGGGGTCGAACACCGCGACCTCGTACGCCACCTGCTGGTGCAGCTGCCCGAGCGCGAGCAGCGGATCCTGCTCCTGCGGTACTACAACAACCTCACGCAGTCGCAGATCAGCGCCGAGCTCGGGGTTTCCCAGATGCACGTGTCGCGACTGCTCGCGAGGAGCTTCGCCCGTCTGAGATCCGCAAACAGGATCGAGGCTTAACCGGATCGGGTGGAGGCGTTCCAGCGTTTCCCTACAGAACCGGCTCATTCCGCTCGGTCGGTGGTCTGTCGCTGGAGATACTTGTCGACATGACGCTACAGCGTGTTGCCGACATGTGACATTCTGCTGGAACCGCGTTTGCCGCAGCCCCGCCTCCGGTATTCAGGTGGAGGCTGCGTTCCTCCGACGGGCGCGCAGAGAAGCGCGACCGTCCGCGACCTCAAGGGGGTGGCATGTCCGTAGACCAGGGCAGCTCCAAGGTGCTCACGCTCGTCAAGCGTGAGGTGCCGGCAGCACCCGCGGCACACAACCGCTCGGAAGCCATCGACACCCGGACCCTCTCCCGCTCCCTCTTCCGGCGACTGGCCGCACTGGACGCGGACAGCCCCGAACGGGCGTACGTACGCGACACCCTGATCGAGCTGAACCTGCCGCTGGTGCGCTACGCGGCGGCCCGGTTCCGCAGCCGCAACGAGCCGATGGAGGACATCGTCCAGGTCGGCACCATCGGCCTGATCAAGGCGATCGACCGGTTCGACTGCGAACGCGGCGTGGAGTTCCCGACGTTCGCCATGCCGACCGTCGTGGGCGAGATCAAACGATTCTTTCGAGACACTTCCTGGTCCGTCCGCGTCCCGCGCCGGCTCCAGGAGCTGCGCCTGGCGCTGACCAAGGCCAGCGACGAGCTCGCCCAGAAGCTGGACCGGTCCCCGACCGTGCCGGAACTGGCGGCCGTGCTCGGCGTCTCCGAGGAGGACGTCGTCGACGGCCTCGCCGTCGGCAACGCCTACACCGCCTCCTCGCTCGACTCGCCCTCCCCCGAGGACGAGGGCGGCGAGGGCTCGCTCGCGGACCGCCTCGGTTACGAGGACACCGCGCTCGAAGGGGTCGAGTACCGGGAGTCGCTCAAGCCGCTGCTCGCCAAACTCCCGCCCAGGGAGCGGCAGATCATCATGCTGCGCTTCTTCGCGAACATGACCCAGTCGCAGATCGGCGAGGAGGTCGGCATCTCCCAGATGCACGTCTCCCGGCTGCTGACGCGGACGCTCGCGCAGCTGCGCGTGGGCCTGATCGGGGAGTGATCCCGGGCCGGGCCCGGCACTGAGCGGAGGCCGCGGGGTTCACATTTGACATTCCGTCAGGAAAACTGGCGCGATGCGAACGGGATCCAGCGCGGCGCTCGCCCTCACCCTGTGCGCCGTGGCCGGCGCCGCCCTCGCGGGCTGCGGCGGCCCGGCACGGGAGGGCTACGTCGCCCTGGGCGCCGCCGCCCCCGGCCCCGAGCGGGGCGCCGGAGAGAACGTGGCACCCCGGGACGGGGTCGAGTTCCAGGCCCTGCCGCCCGGCGCCGCGCCCCCCGTTACGTCGCCCGGCCCGTCGGGGGACCGGCCCGGCGGGAGCTCCGCCCCGGGCGGAGCGACGACGGCGCCCCCCGGCGGCTCCGCCCCCGACCCCGGCACCCCGACCGTCCCGGACGCCCCCGGGGGCGCGGGCACGGCCGGCTCCGGCGGGGGCGGCATCCCGGGCTCGGGCACCGCGGGCGGCTCGGGGTCGGGCACCGCGGGCGGCTCGGGGTCGGGCACCGCGGGCGGCTCGGGGTCGGGCACCGCGGGCGGCTCGGGGTCGGGCACCGCGGGCGACTCAGGTGGCTCGGGCGGCCCGGGTGGCTCGGGGTCGGGTGGCTCGGGGTCGGGCGGCTCGGGCTCGGGCGGCAGTCCGACCCCACCCGGCACCCCGGGCACGCCGACCCCACCCGCCCCTCCCGGCACGAAGCCCGGCACCCCGCCGCCACCCCCGCCGGCCACCCCGGCCCGGCTCACGCTGAGCGCCCCGGCCCGCGCGGCCGCGTCCGAGCGCTGGTGCGAGCGCGTCACGGTGACCTTCACCAACACCGGCTCCACCGCCGCCCGTTCGGGAACGGTCACCTTCGCGACGCACGTCATCGGCGCGCTCGGCATCGACTGGGCCACCGTCACCACCAGCCAGCCCCTGCCCGCCCCCATCGCGGGCGGCACGTCGAGGACGCAGACCTACACGGTCTGCGTGGAGTCCTGGCGGGTCCCCCTGGGCATGCACGTGGACACCCGGAACGTCACCGCCACGTACGGCTAGCCGAAGGCCTGCCACAGGGCCACGCCGACCACGACCAGCAGGCCGAGGCCGACGGCCAGCCACAGGCCCGTCTTGGAGCCGGACTCCTTCGGACGCCGGCGCGCGCCCGGCACGGACGGGGTTCGGGCCGGCTCGGCCTCCTCCACGAACGCGCGGAACATCTGGGTGCTGCCCGCGGGGTCGTGGGCACCCTCGGGGTCAGGTGAGTTGTGGTTCGCAGCCATGACCCAGGACCCTAACGGGTTTTCCGATTCCTTTACCGCCGCACCCCCCATTTTCATTTGCCTGTAGCAACCATTCGAATCTATGGTTGCCTGAAGCAACGAGATGGAGGGCGGTCCCGTGACCACGCACGCGGCGCAGAGCACCACCCGGTACGAGGAGCTGGCCCGCCAGCTCACCAGCATCGGAGCGGTCCGCCGCGACCTGGCCCGGATCCTGCCCCCGGACTGCCCGCCCGGCGCCGCCGCCGTCCTCACCGTGCTCGACCGGCACGGCGAGATGCGGCTCAGCCGGCTCACCGAGTACATGGCCGTCGACATCTCCGTGTCGAGCCGCCACGTCGCCCACCTGGCGGCCCGCGGCTGGATCGATCGGGAGACCGACCCCGGTGACGGCCGCTGCCGGATCCTGCGCCTCACCACAGCGGGCCGCGCCGTGCTCGGCGAGCTCGGCGCCCGCTACACGGACGCGCTGGAGAAGGCGCTCGCCGACTGGTCGTCCGAAGACATCGACGCGCTCAACACCCTGCTGGCCCGACTCCGATCGAGCTTCTAGACAAAGGAAACCCATGGCTACGACCACACCCCACGGTGTGCGGGGAGGCGGCCGGTCGGAGACCACGTCCGACGGCGCACCCATGACCCACGCCCAGATCATGAAGGCGCTGTCCGGGCTCATGCTCGGCATGTTCGTGGCGATCCTGTCCTCCACGATCGTCTCCAACGCCCTGCCCAAGATCATCAGCGATCTCGGCGGCACCCAGTCCTCCTACACCTGGGTCGTCACCGCCGCCCTGCTGTCGATGACGGCCGCGACCCCCCTCTGGGGCAAGCTCTCCGACCTCTTCAGCAAGAAGCTGCTCGTCCAGATATCCCTGGTCATCTACGTCCTCGGCTCCGTCGTGGCGGGCCTGTCCCAGAACACCGGCATGCTCATCGCCTGCCGCGTGGTCCAGGGCATCGGCGTCGGCGGCCTCTCCGCCCTCGCCCAGATCGTGATGGCCGCGATGATCTCCCCGCGCGAGCGCGGCCGCTACAGCGGCTACCTCGGCGCGGTCTTCGCCGTCGGCACCGTCGGCGGCCCGCTCCTCGGCGGCGTCATCACCGACACCGACTGGCTCGGCTGGCGCTGGTGCTTCTACGTCGGCGTGCCCTTCGCGGTCATCGCCCTGATCGTGCTCCAGCGGACCCTGCACCTCCCCGTGGTCCGCCGCCAGGTCAAGGTGGACTGGCTGGGCGCCACCCTCATCAGCGGCGCCGTGTCCCTGCTGCTGATCTGGGTCACCCAGGCCGGCACCTCGTACGACTGGATCTCCTGGCAGACCTGGGCGATGACCGGCGGCGCCGTGGCGCTGGGCCTGCTCTTCGTCCTCGTCGAGTCCCGCGCGAGCGACCCGATCATCCCGCTGCGGCTCTTCCGCAACAAGACCATCAGCCTGGCCGCGGCCGCCTCGCTCTTCGTCGGCATCGCGATGTTCTCCGGCACGGTCTTCTTCAGCCAGTACTTCCAGCTGGCCCGGGGCGAGTCCCCCACCATGTCGGGCATCCTGACCATCCCGATGATCGGCGGCCTCTTCGTCTCCTCGACCGTCTCCGGCCAGATCATCACCAAGACCGGCAAGTGGAAGGCCTGGCTGGTCTCCGGCGGCGTGCTGCTGAGCGCCGGCCTCGGCCTGCTGGGCACCCTGCGCCACGACACCGCCTACTGGCACATCGCGATCTTCATGGCGCTGACCGGCCTCGGCCTCGGCATGATGATGCAGAACCTGGTCCTCGCCACCCAGAACCAGGTGGCCCCCGAGGACCTCGGCTCCGCCAGCTCCGTCGTCACCTTCTTCCGCTCGCTCGGCGGCGCCGTGGGCGTCTCGGCGCTCGGTGCGGTCATGGCCAACCGGGTCACCCACTACGTCGAGGAGGGCCTGGCCGAGCTCGGACCGAAGGCCGCCGCCATGGGCCACGGCGGCACCGGCGGGGGCGGGATCCCCGACCTCGACAAGCTGCCCGCGCCGTTCCGCACGGTCATCGAGTCCGCGTACGGGCACGGCGTCGGCGACGTCTTCCTCTACGCCGCCCCGTTCGCGCTGCTCGCCCTGGTGCTGGTGGTCTTCATCAAGGAGGTCGCGCTGAAGTCGAGGCCGGCCGCCCACGCCCCGGCCGCCGAGGGCTCCACCGAGGTCCCGGCACAGGCCGGGGCGGCGGAGGCCGCGGCCCGGCAGTGACCACGAAGGGAGGCGGGGGGGGGGGGGGGGGGGCGGCCCCCCGCCCCCCCCCCCCCCCCCCCCCCCCCCCCCCCCCCCCCTCGCCGTGCGCCCGCCGGTCACCGTCACCGGGGTCGCAGGCCCGGGGCCCGGCCCCCGGCCTTGGCCTCGATCCCCGCGATCAGGACGTCGAGGGCCAGACCGAAGTCCGCGTCCGGCGCCCGGCGGACCGTACCCCCGCAGCCGCTCAGCCCACAGCCGTTCAGGAACTGGGACACCGCCAGATGCGCTCCCGTCCGGCCGGGGTCCACCAGGCCGGTGGCGTCCAGCAACCGCTGGAGCGCGGCGTCGAAGGCCCGTGCGTGCGGGCCGATGTTCGGATAGGCCACGCTCAGCGGGGCCACCCACGGATGCTCCGCCAGCAGCCGCCGGTACCCGCAGGCGAGGGTCCGCAGCCGTCCCGGCCAGGCCTCCCGCGGGGGCGGCCCGGCCGGCAGCCGCTGCTGGCCCAGTGCGCTGTCCAGAGCCAGTTCGAGCAGGTCGTGCTTGGTGTCCACGTACCAGTACAGGGACATGGCGGTGACCCCGAGTTCGGCGGCCAGGCGCCGCATGGAGAACCGGCCCAGGCCCTCGGCGTCGAGCAGGCGCACGGTGGCGGCCGTGATCCTGTCCCGGTCCAGCCCCGACGGTGCCTCGCTGCGGCGTCTGGCGGGTGCGGCGGGCCTGACGGCCAGCCACACACTGGTCCTGGTCCCGCCCGGATCGGCCTCGGTCGCCATGGAGGCACCCTCCTCGCCACAAGGGGATCAGCCCGGAATGCCCGGTCCGCCCTCTTGATGCTAGGGGGTCACCCCTCCGTGCAGGTGGGATCAGGACGCGCCGGTCGAGGGAGCCGTCAGGTCGTAGAAGGTGGCTCCGCCCACGGTGGTGGCCTTGAAGGCGCCCTTCACCCACTCCTCGATGGCGCTGCCCGCGGCCCCGCCCGGACCGCCGCCGCGGCCCGCCGTGCCGTCGCCGCGGGCGATGAACCAGTGGATCCTCCCGGCCTTCACGTACTCCTGGAACCGCTCCAGGGTCGGGGAGGGATCGCTGCCGTTGAAGCCGCCGACCGCCATCACGGGAACACCCGAGGCCAGCTGGTAGCTCGCCGCGTTCTGCGAGCCGATGGCCGCCGCCGCCCAGGTGTGGCGGGAGGCGTCGGCGCGCAGCGCGGCCGTGGCCTGCGCACCGACCCGGGTCCCGCCCAGCAGCCCGCCGGGACCGCCCTGGCCACCGGTCCCGCCCCGGCCGCCCCGGGCCTCCTGGCCACCGGGTCCGCCCTGCATCCCCGCGGCACCCGGCATCCGGCCCGGCCCGCCCTGCGGCATCCCCTGGGGCATTCCTTGCGGCATCCCCTGGGGCGTCCCCCGGGGCGGAGCCTCCCCGCCGGGGGCGAAGCGTCCCGGCATGCCGCCCGGTCCCCCGAACCCGCCCCGGCCGCCCGCCACCGCCGGACCCGCGGTCACGATGGAGCCCGTGTGGCCGGTGCCCACCGTGGTCAGGCAGTACGCGAACGGTCCCGCCAGCGCCGCGAGGAGCCCGACGGCCGCGGCCCCGAGCAGCGCCCGGCGCCCCAGCCGGGCCGCGAACGGCAGTGCGACGGCCGCCCCGAGGCCCGCGACCAGCACCGCCCAGCGCAACCAGGGCAGGTACCCGGCGGAGCGGCCGAGCAGGACGAAGGCCCACCACGCGGTCAGCGCGAGGGTCCCGGAGAGGGCGAGGGCGGCGGCGCGGCCGCCCCGCTCCTCCCACAGCACGGCCACGCCCATGCCGACGAGTGCCGCCACGAAGGGCGCGAGGGCGACGGTGTAGTACTCGTGGAAGATGCCCTGCATCCAGCTGAAGACCACGGCCGTGATCAGCAGGGAGCCGCCCCAGGCGAGGAAGGCCGCGCGGGCCATGCCCTCCAGGGTGTCCGTGGCCCGGGAGGCCCGCCAGGTGACGACCAGCCCGGCCACCAGCAGCACCAGGGCCGCGGGCAGCAGCCAGGAGATCTGGCCGCCGATGTTGCCCGAGAAGAGCCGGTCGATTCCGGTCTGCCCCCAGCCGCCCCCGCCGGGGCCGCCCGCGCCCGCTCCGCCGACGCTGCCCGTCTCGTTGCCGCTGATCCGGCCGAGTCCGTTGTAGCCGAAGGTCAGTTCCAGGAAGGAGTTGTGCTGCGAGCCGCCGATGTACGGGCGGGAGTCGGCGGGCCACCACTCCACCACGGCCACCCACCAGCCGCCGGCCACCAGCGCGGCCAGCCCCGCCAGCAGCAGCTGCCCCAGGCGCCGGCGCAGCCGCGTCGGCGCGCAGACGGCGTAGAGGACGGCGAGCGGCGGCAGGATCACGAACGCCTGGAGGGTCTTGGCCAGAAAGCCGAGGCCGACCGCGACGCCGGCCCAGAGCAGCCACCGGGTGTGCGCCCCTTCGAGGGCGCGCAGCACGCAGTACACGGTGACGGTCAGCAGCAGGGTGAGCAGCGCGTCGGGGTTGTTGAAGCGGAACATCAGCGCGGCCACGGGGGTCAGCGCGAAGGCGGCACCGCTCAGCAGGGCCGCCGCCGGACCGAACTGGCGGCGTACGGCGGCGTACAGCACGGCGGTGGTGGCGACGCCCATCAGGGCCTGTGGGACCAGGATCTGCCAGGCACCGAGCCCGAAGAGCCGTACCGACAGCGCCATCGGCCACAGGGCGGCCGGGGGCTTGTCGACGGTGATGGAGTTTGCGGCGTCGGAGGAGCCGAAGAAGAAGGCCTTCCAGCTCTCGGAGCCCGCCTGTACGGCGGCGGAGTAGAAGGAGTTGGCGTAGCCGGAGGCGCCCAGGTTCCAGAGCAGGAGCACGGTGGTGGCCAGCAGCAGGGCGGCGTACGCGGGCCGTTCCCAGCGGGGCCGGGTGGCCGCGCCGTGCGCGGTGGCGGGAACGGGGGCGGCGGGTGGGAAGAGCGGAAGCACGGCCGTGGTCACGGACCCTCCTCGGTCGTGGTGGGGATGGTGGGGACGGTGGGGTCGGCCGGCTTCCCGGGGGCTCCCGAGGGGCCCCGGCGGCCGTCGCACGGGCCCCGGCGGCCGTCGCACAGGCCCTGGCGGCCGTCGCGCGGTTCCGGGAAGACCCAGGCGCGGAACAGCAGGAACCGGAGCACGGTGGCGGCGAGGTTGGCCGTGATCAGCACGGCCAGCTCGGTGCCGTGGGCCGGCTCCGCGGTGGCCGCCCCGAGGGCGGCGAGGGACCCGCTGGTCAGGGCCAGCCCGATGGCGAACACCACGAGCCCCTGGGCCTGGTGGCGCACCGCACGGGCCCGCCCGCGCACCCCGAAGGTCAGCCGGCGGTTGGCGGCGGTGTTGGCGACGGCGCACAGCAGCAGCGCGGCGGCGTTCGCCCCCTGTGGTCCGGCCGCTTCCCGCAGCGCGGAGTAGAGCAGCAGGTAGAGCAGGGTGCTCAGCACGCCGACGGCGCAGAACCCGAGCAGCTGCCGGGCCAGTCCCCGCGGCACCCCCGGCAGGGCGCCGCGGTCGCGCGGGTCGTCTCCGAAGGGGCGGGCGAGCCGGTCGAGCGGCAGCGTCCCGACGGCCAGCGCCCGCCCCACCCGCCAGACCCCCTTGAGGTCCTCGGCGGCGGTGCGTACGAGGTGGACGCTGGAGTCGGGGTCGTCGACCCAGTCCACCGGCACCTCGTGGATCCGCAGCCCGGCCCGCTCCGCGAGCACCAGCAGCTCGGTGTCGAAGAACCAGCCGGAGTCCTCCACCAGCGGCAGCAGCCGCTCGGCCACCTCGCGCCGGATCGCCTTGAACCCGCACTGGGCGTCGCTGAAGCGGGCGGCGAGGGAGGAGCGCAGCAGCAGGTTGTAGGCCCGGGAGACGAACTCGCGTTTCGCTCCGCGCACCACCCGCGAGGAGCGGGCCAGCCGGGTGCCGATGGCCAGGTCGGAGTGGCCGGAGATCAGCGGGGCCACCAGCGGCAGCACCGCGTTCAGGTCCGTGGAGAGGTCCACGTCCATGTACGCGAGGACGGGCGCCTCCGACCGGCTCCACACGGTGCGCAGGGCGCGGCCGCGGCCCTTCTCCTCCAGCCGCGTGCTGCGCACCTCCGCGAGGCCGAGGGCGAGGCCGGCGGCGACCTCGGGGGTGCGGTCGGTGCTCGCGTTGTCGGCGACGGTGATGCGGAAGGGGTACGGGAAGGTGCGGGTGAGGTGGGCGTGCAGCCTGTGCACGCACGGGCCGAGGTCCTCCTCCTCGTTGAAGACCGGGATCACCACGTCGAGTACGGGCACGCCGGGCCGGAGCGCGAGGGGCGCCCGGGCCGGCAGGGCCCCTGGAGAGGCGTCGGTTGACATGCTCCGACCCTCGTGGGGCGCGCTGTCACCGCTGTGTGGTGAGCCTGTGCCCCGTCTGTGAGTCCCCTGCCGGGCCGGTGGCGAGCGGCAGCGCGACCTCGAAGGCGGTGCGGCCGGGCGCGCTGTGCACCTCGACCCGCCCGCCGTGCGCCGAGACGACGGCCTGCACGATGGCGAGGCCGAGGCCCGTGGAGCCGGCGGCGCGGGAGCGGGAGGCATCCCCTCGGGCGAAGCGCTCGAAGACGTGGGGCAGGAGCTCGGGCGGGATGCCGGGGCCGTCGTCCTCGACGCGGAGCCGGACGGCGGATGTTTCACGTGAAACACGGGCCGTGACGGTGGTGCCGGGCGGGGTGTGGGTGCGGGCGTTGGCGAGGAGGTTCACCAGGACCTGCTGGATCCGGGCCGCGTCGGCCCGTACGGGCGCGGGCTCGTCGGGCAGGGCCAGATGCCAGTGGTGGTCGGGGCCGGCGGCCCGCGCGTCGCTGACGGCGTCGATGACGAGGGGGGCCAGGTCGGTGTCGGCGGTGGACAGCGGGCGGCCCGCGTCGAGGCGGGCGAGCAGCAGGAGGTCCTCGACCAGACCGGTCATCCGGGTGGCCTCGGACTCGATCCGGCCCAGCGCGTGCCGGGTGTCGGGACCCGGCTCCTCACGTCCCCGGCGGGTCAGTTCGGCGTATCCCCGGATGGAGGCCAGCGGAGTGCGCAGCTCGTGGCTGGCGTCGGCGACGAACTGGCGGACCCGCATCTCGCTCTGCTGGCGGGCGGTGAGCGCGGAGGAGACGTGGCCCAGCATCCGGTTGAGGGCGGCGCCGACTTGGCCGACCTCGGTGCGGGGGTCGGCCTCGGCGTCGGGCACCCGCTCGTGCAGGTCGGGTTCGCCGCTGTGCAGGGGGAGTTCGGAGACCCGGGTGGCGGTGGCGGCGACCCGGCGCAGCGGGCGCAGGGCGACCCCGATCAGGGCCTGTCCGGCGAGGGATGCGGCGATCAGCCCGGCGAGGGTGACGGAGACCTCGACCCCGACGAGGGTGCCGACCGTACGGTCGACGTCGCGGAGCGGGATGGCGAGGACCAGGCTGCCGTCGGCGGCGCCGCGCACCCGGTAGCCGCCGAGTCCCGGCAGCTCCGCCTCCACCGGCCCGGGGCGGCCGTGGGCGGCTCGGCGGGCGGCGGCGAGGAGGGCCTGGGACTGGGCCTCGTCGAGGGGGCGGACGTGGTCGAGCGGGGAGCCGTCGCCGGAGGAGCTGAGCCCCGAGGCGAGGACCTTGCCGTCGGGGCCGAGGCGGATCCCCGCGGTGCCGTTCGGGTTTCCCGGGGCCAGGACGAAGCCGAGGCTGTTCTCGCGGGCCGCCTTCCCGGCGCCGGGGCCGCGGAAGGCCATGTCCAGGGAGACGCTCAGCTGCTCGTCGAGCCGGTCGACCAGGTACGAGCGCAGCGCGAGGGTGGTGACGGTGCCGATGGCCGCCCCCACGACGGCGATCAGTGCCACCGCCGAGACGACGAGCCGGGTCCGCAGGGACCAGCGGCGGCGGAGCAGGGGCGGGCGCAGGGTCACTACTCGGCCGGCTTGATCAGGTAGCCGGCACCGCGCCGGGTGTGGATCATCGGGGGCAGTCCGGTGCCGCCCTCCAGCTTCCGGCGCAGGTAGGAGATGTAGAGCTCGACGACGTTGGCCTGACCGCCGAAGTCGTAGGACCAGACCCGGTCCAGGATCTGCGCCTTGCTGAGCACCCGGCGCGGGTTGCGCATCAGGTAGCGCAGCAGCTCGAATTCGGTGGCCGTGAGGTGGACCTCCTGGCCTCCGCGCACCACCTCGTGGCTGTCCTCGTCGAGGCTCAGGTCCCCGACGGTCAGGACCGAGCCGCCCCGGGCCGCCTGGGCGGCGCCGGAGCGGCGGACCAGACCGCGCAGCCGGGCGACGACCTCCTCCAGGCTGAAGGGCTTGGTGACGTAGTCGTCGCCGCCCGCCGTCAGGCCGGCGATCCGGTCCTCGACGGAGTCCTTGGCGGTCAGGAACAGCACCGGGACCTGCGGGATCTCACGGCGCAGCCGGCCGAGGACGGCCAGCCCGTCCATGTCGGGGAGCATGATGTCGAGGACCACCACGTCGGGGCGGAACTCCCGCGCGGCCCGTACCGCGCCCGCTCCGTCGCCGGCGCTGCGGACCTCGCAGCCCTCGTAGCGCAGGGCCATGGACAGCAGCTCGGAGAGCGAGGCCTCGTCGTCGACGACGAGGACCCGGCAGGGTCCGCCGTCGGGCCGCACCAGGGCCGTCGGGGTGCCGGTGGACGTGGACGCGTGGGAGGTGGTCGTCGCAGTCATGACTTCACGTTGGGCGCCGCCTCTGAGAGCGTTCTTGCCCCTTCCTGTGAATCTCCTGAGAAACGCCGCTCAGGAAACGGGGGCCGGCGCGAGCCCGAACAGGCGGGCGCCGTTGTCGTGGCAGACGGCCCGCAGCCAGTCGTCGCCGAGGCCGAGGCGTTCGAGTGCCTGGAGCTGGTGCTCGTAGGGGTAGGGGATGTTCGGGAAGTCGGTGCCGAGCAGGATCCGGTCCCCGAGGTCCGCGAGCCGTCCGAGCTCCGCGGGCGGGAAACCGCTCAGCCGCTCGGAGAAGTCGGTGAAGACCATCGTGGTGTCGAGGAGGACCCCGGGGTGGCGGTCGGCCAGGTCCAGGAAGTCGACGTACTCGGGCATGCCCATGTGGGCGATGACCAGCCGCAGGCCGGGCGTGCGCTCCAGCAGCCGGCCGACGGGCCCCGGACCGGTGTACTTGGCCGCCACGGGGCCGGAGCCGCAGTGGATCACGGTCGGGATCCCGGCCTCGGCCAGCAGCCCCCACACCGAGTCCAGCCGCTCGTCGTTCGGGTCGTACCCGCCGACCTGGAGGTGCGCCTTGAAGACGCGAGCCCCGCCCTCCACGGCCCGCCGGACGTACGCCGCCGCGTCCTCCTCGGGGAAGAAGGTGGCGGTGTGCAGGCAGTCGGGGGTGCGGGCGGCGAAGTCCGCGGCCCAGGAGTTGAGCCAGGCGGCCATCGCGGGCTTGTGCGGGTAGAGCATGGAGGTGAAGGCCCGGACCCCGAACTCCCGCAGCAGCGCGACCCGCTGCTCCTCCTCGTGCCGGTAGGTGATGGGCCACGGGATCCCGGTGAGCGGGCCGAATCCGTCGAAGTAGTCCCAGACCTTGCTCAGGACCCGCTCGGGCATGAAGTGCGTGTGCACGTCGACCAGTCCGGGCAGTCCGAGCCGCTCGCGGAAGGCACGGAGCGCCTCAGCCGTTGCGGGCAAAGCCGTGGCTCCGCTCTACGGTCGCGACGTGCAGGGTGTAGCTCTCGTACCAGTGGGCGCGGCCCTGCTTCATCGCCGCCTGGTGTTCCATGTCCTCCCGCCACACCCCCAGGGACTCGTGGTCGCGGAAGTAGGCGACGGTGATCCCGAGGCCTCCGGGGGTGCGCGCGGACTCGTAGCCGAGGAAGCCGGGGTTGTCGGCGACGAGCTCGTTCATCCGGGCGTTGGTCTCGGGGTATCCGCTCTCGTCGGGGGTGCGGACGTTGCTGAATACGGCCATCACATAAGGCGGTTCGAACGCCTGCACGGGCTGGATGCTCATGCCCTCCACCCTCGGCGGACGGCCCCCGGCGTGTCCACCGCAAACGGCCCCGGAAGGCCAAAGGGATCCAAGTTTTGACCTTGTCCGCCGGGACGGCCCCCGCGTCAGAACAGGCCGTCCTGCGCGGCCGGGGGCACCACCGGGGGGATGTCCGCGAGCGGCACGTCGGTGACCGCCTCCGCGGGCGCCGCGGCCAGTTCCCAGCCGACCAGCAGCCGGGTGTCCAGCACGAGCCCGTCGGCGAAGTGCAGGTCCGGCCCGGCGGCGCCCACGAGCCGGCCCGCGACGGTCCCGCCCGGCACCAGTTCCGTGACCACCCGGGCCGGAGCGGGCAGACCGTCCGGCCAGAACACCCCGGCGTGGTCGGTGACCTCGCAGCCCACCCGTTCCAGGGAGTCGGGCCACCCGGGCAGCGCGGCGGCGCGGGCGTGCAGTTCGGCGACCTCCCGGGCCCGCTCGGGCCCGCCCGGCAACCGCGCCCGTACCGCGCGCTTGCGGGCGTACGCGATCCGGTCGGGCACCCCGAGGGCGGCGCGCAGCAGCTCCTCGGTCCGGCGCGCGGCCATCAGCGGGCCGCGCCCCAGCCAGGCCCAGGTGACCGCCCCCTGTTCCAGCAGCCGGACGGCCCCGCGCTCCTCGGCGGTGATGCCGACCTTGACCATCCCGGGCCCGAACCAGGCCAGGTACACCCGGTAGGTGCGCGGATCGGCGGCGTTGGTGTCGGCGGCCACCGAGAAGGACCGGTCGAGGCGGGCGCACTCGGGACACTGGGCCGATCCCGTGCGCCCGGGTACGGTCCGGGCCGCCGGGCACGGGGTCCGCTTGCCGGCCCGCCGCACCCCCGGGCAGCGCCGCTCGCCCCGCGCCTCGAAGGCCAGGGGACGCCCGTACCCGAGGGGGCCGGCGCGCTCCCGGCCGGCCGGGTCGCACCAGCCGATGGCGGGGCCGCCGCCGCTCCAGCGGATGCCCGTGCAGCGCCAGGTCACAGCGGGAGGGAGCGCTCGAAGAAGGTCTCCAGCACCACGGTGGCCTGGGTGCCGCTGACCCCTTCGATGGCGTAGAGGCGGCGCAGGACGTCCTGCAGCTGCCCGGTCGTGGCCGTGCGCACCTTGACCATGACGGACGCGCTGCCCGCGATGATGTGCGCCTCCTGGATCTCGGCGATGGCCTCGAAGGCCTCGCGCGAGTCCCCCATCCAGGCGCGGGAGTCGACCATGACGTAGGCGAGCACCCCGCTGCCGACCGCGGCCGGGTCCACGTCGACGGTCGTGCGCCGGATGACCCCGCGCTCGCGCAGTTTGCGCACCCGCTCGTGGGTGGCGCCGGCCGAAAGCCCGACGGCCGCGCCGAGGGCGGCGTAGGACTGGCCCGCGTCCTCCTGGAGGCGCCGGACGAGTGCCCGGTCGATGTCGTCCACGCGCTGTTCCTCCCCTGGGACCCGCAGCTCTTGCGAAGACGGTACCTGATCCTGCAATCTCACGATCACGCCGAACAAAATTCGGCTCATCACTCAATTGGGGGAATCATGTCAGGCATTGCCGACCTCGCCTTGTACGAGATCCTGGATGAACGTTTCCGTACCGGCCGCTGCGCCAACGGCGACCTGCGCCTGGAGCGGCTCCACGACGACTGCCGGTGGGCCGAGGGCCCGCTCTACCTGCCGGCCTGGCGCCAGCTGGTGTGGAGCGACATCCCCAACGACCGGATGCTGCGCTGGGACGAGGCCACCGGCGCGGTCTCCGTCTTCCGCTCCGCGGCCGGGCACTCCAACGGCAACACCCTGGACCGGGAAGGCCGCCTGATCACCTGTGAACAGGGCAACCGGCGCGTCACCCGCACCGAGCCCGACGGCCGGATCACCGTCATCGCCGACCGCTACGACGGCAAGCGGCTCAACAGCCCGAACGACGCGGTGGTCCGCTCCGACGGCTCGGTCTGGTTCTCCGACCCCGACTTCGGCATCACCAACGACTACGAGGGCCGGCGCGCACCGAGCGAGATCGGCGCCTGCAACCTCTACCGCGCCGACCCGGCCTCCGGCGAGGTCCGGCTCGTCGCGGACGGCTTCCTCGGCCCGAACGGCCTGGTCTTCTCCCCCGACGAGAGCGAGCTGTACGCGGCCGACACCCGCGCGGGCCACATCCGCGCCTTCAAGGTCGGCGACGACGGCACCCTCGGCGGGGACCGGGTCTTCACGGCCTGCCCCTCGGTGGACAACATCCGCTTCGACGACGAGGGCCGGCTCTGGGCGGCCGCGATGGAGTCGGGGGTGCACTGCTACGCGGCGGACGGCGACCTGATCGGCCGCCTGCGCGTCCCGGAACCCGTCTCGAACATCGCCTTCGGCGGCCCGAAGAACAACCGCCTCTTCATCACCGCCACCACCTCGCTCTACTCCCTGGTGATGTCGGTGACGGGCCTGCCCCGCGTCCTGCCCGCCCGGCCGTAGGGGGCCGTCGCGGTCGGCGCCGGGAGCCACCCGTCACCCGGACGGCCCCCGGCAGCCGCCCGCCGGGGCCAGCGGGCCACGAACTGCGTCAGGATCGCCTGCACCTCGTAGATGTCCACGCCCTTGGTGAAGGTCTTCTCGATCGGTGCCGCACTGCCCGATATCCAGATCTTCAGCCCTTCAAAGGTTCAAACGACCATCTGACCGCGAAAGCTGTCGACCGGGGTGTGAGGACAACGCAAGAGGCCCCCCGGTGAACCGGGGGGCCTCTTCGGCTGTGCACTCGGCAGGATTCGAACCTGCAACCTTCTGATCCGTAGTCAGATGCTCTATCCGTTAAGCTACGAGTGCTTGGGCTTCCCGGTGTTTTCCGCCCGGTTGGCCTTGCGAGAACAACAATACATGGACCTCGCCGGGACGCGAAATCCATTAGCCACATGGCATCTGACCTGCGAAAACGCCCCGGAAGAAGATCGTCCGCCCGGATCCTCGGCCGGTCTGGAGCCCGCCGGGTTACCCACCGGGGGCAGCCCGAAACCCCGAACCTCCGAGCCCGGCGGTACGGGCCCCGCGTCCGAGCCCTGAACGCACCGAAGCCCCGGTCCGTGAGGACCGGGGCTTCGTGAGTGCGGAGGCGGAGGGATTTGAACCCTCGATGGGGTGTAAGCCCCAAACCGCATTAGCAGTGCGGCGCCATAGACCGGACTAGGCGACGCCTCCAGCACACCCTCGCGTACGAAGGTGCGTGCAGATGATGACACAGCCGCGGGGCCGGTCACCAATCCGCTCCCACGGTACAAGGCGCCGGGCCCACAGGGCAAAGCCTTAAAACACGAAACGTCGGAGCGGGCGCGTCGTTGGTGAGGCGTACGACGTACGGACGACCTGGAGTGCCCCATGCTGCGTCTCGCCGCCTTCGCCGTCACCTCCGCCCTGGCCACCGCGGCCGTCGGCCCGCTGCCACCGCTGCCCCTCGGACGGCTGCTGGCGTCCCCCGACCGCCTCACCGTCGCCGTGTCCGACACCGGCAACCGCCGGATCGACGGCGAGTACCGGCTGGAATGCCGCCCGGCCGGCGGCGACCACCCCGAGGCCAAGGAGGCCTGCGACCGCCTGGAGCAGCTCTCCCGGGAGGGCAAGGACCCCTTCGCCGCCGAACCCGACCGCCGGCTCTGCACCTTCCAGGACGGCGGGCCCGCCAAGGCCCGCATCACGGGAACCTGGCACGGACGGAAGGTGGACAGCACGTTCCACCGGAAGAACGGATGCGACATCGCCCGTTGGAACGACCTGGAACCTGTGCTTCCGAGTGCGCGTTCCTGACCTGGGAGGATGCGGCGGATGCACGGTTTCCCCCGTCCATCCGCCACCTCGCCGCGGGACGGTGCCCTTAGACTCCTCCCGTGACATGCCGGTAGTCGTGGTCAGGGAGGAAGCTCGTCGTGAGCAGCAGGCCATCCCGAGGCGCTGCTCGCCTCGCAGCAATACTCGACGCGCTTCCGGACGCGCTGTTGCTCGTCAACGCCAACGGCACGGTCGTCAACGCGAATTCGATCGCCCTTGAGGTCATGGAGAGCCCCGGCACGGGTCTCGTCGGCCGTGGGGTGCTCGATCTCCTGCCGGAGTTCGACTCCAAGCTGATCCCCGGTTCGATGCGCCGTCCCGGTGACGACGAGGACGGCCGCGCCCGGCCCAAGCGGATGACCGCGCGCCGCACCGACGGCAGCGAGTTCCCCGTCGAGGTCACCAGCGCCCACCTCGACGGCCGTGACGCCTACCGCGAGCCCCAGCCCGCCTACACCGGCGACGAACTGCTGATGCTCGTCGTACGGGACCTCTCCGAGACCGTGGACACCGAGGCCGAGCTGGCCCGTTCCCAGCGGCAGACCGAGATGATCCTGCGCGCCGCCGCCGAAGGCGTCGTGGGCACGGACACCGACGGCCGGGTCGTCCTGGTCAACCCCGCCGCCGCGCAGATCCTCGGGTACCGCGCCACCGACCTCGGCAACCGCGAGCTCCACGGGCTGATCCAGCACTCGCGCGCCGACGGCTCCCCCTTCCCCTTCGACGAGTCCCCGCTCGCCGACACCCTGCGCAGCGGGCGCAAGCACCGGGTCCGCGGCCAGGTGCTGTGGAACAAGGCCGGCCAGCCCGTCGCCGTCGACATGACCACCTCGCCCGTCCGGGACGGGGAGCTGCTCGTCGGCGCCGTCATGACCTTCACCGACCGGCGCCCCTACGACGCCCTCGCCGCGCGCCACGCCCAGCTGACCGCCGTCCTCGGCGAGTCGCTGCGCGGCCCGCTGGAGGAGCTGCGCGGGGAACTGGCCACCCTGGCCGCCGACGACGCGGGACAGCTGTGGCCCGAGGCCAACCAGCTGCTGCACCATCTGGCCGCCGGCTACTCGCGCATGACCACCCTGGTGGACAACGTGCTCGGCTACCAGCGGCTGGACGCGGGCAGCGACAAGCTCAAGAAGAAGAACGTCCTGATCAACACGGTCGTCGCGGCCGGGATCGACGGGGCCGTCGAGCTGATCGGCCCCGGGCGGGTGCAGTTCGCCGTCCACGCGCCGACCATCGAGGCCGAGGTGGACGCGCAGCGGATCTCCACCGCCCTCGCGCACCTGGTCGCGGACGTCGCGGGCGTGGACGCCACCGGCAAGACCCCCCAGGGCAGCGGCTACACGGACTCCACGATCGTGGTGGCCGCCGCGCAGCGCGGCGACGTCGTACGGATCGAGGTGCGCGGCCCCTACGAGGGCGGCGACCCCGTGCACGAGCCGATCGTGCGGGGCGTCGTCGCCGCGCACGGCGGGGTCCTGCAGACGGTGGAGGTGCCGGGCGCGCCCGGCGGGGCGTTCGTACTCGAACTGCCGCTGGGTTCGGGAGCCGGGACGGTGACCCTGCCCGAACCGGAGCCGAAGCCGGAGCCGGACGCGGCCGACGGCCGCGAGGAGGCCTCCGGGGAGGGCGGACCCGGCCGGACCGGTGACCCCGCCGGACGGCGGGCCCGGCGCGGGGTGGACGCCTTCCTGGAGGACGACGGCGACCGGGAGGAGCCCTCCGGGGCCCGTGAGCCCGGGGGCGCGCTGGCGCTGCCGTCCGGGCGGCGCCGCGCCGACGGCAGCCCCGCCGAGGCCCCCTCCGGCCCCGCGGAACTCGCGCAGTCCCCGGTGAACCCGGCCGGGCTCGGCACCGGGCGCCGACGGGGCCGCGACGGCGATGGCAGCGAGACCCCGGGCGGGCTCGAACTGCCGGGCGCGGGGCGTCCCGTACCGCCGCAGGGCACCGCCATGCCGGCGCTGCCGCCGGTACCGGCCGTGCCTCCGGTTCCGGTGACCGAACATCCCGCCGGGCGCCGCCGGGCGCTGGGGACCGCCGCCGCGTCGGCGCGGCCCGGCACCGGTCCGGTGCCCGCCTCCGGGCTCGGGGCTCCCGTCGCGCAGCGGCCGGTCGCTCCCGAGGGCGGCTTCGCGCTGCCCGCGGGTCCGACTCCGGCCGGCCCTGCCGGCCCTCCCGCTTCTGCTTCCCCTTCTGCTTCCGCTTCCGCTTCCACTCCCGCGGCGGCGTCCCCCGGCTCCGGTGAGGCCGACGGGGACTCCGACGGCCCGGGCGGGCGTCGGGGCCGACGGGTGCTCGGCGCGCCCGGCGGCAGCGAGCCGCAGACCCCCGCCGCCACCGCGGACGAGGGCGGGGCCGTACCTCCGACCGGGCGTCGGCGTGCGCTGCCCGCGGCCCCCGCGTGGCCCGTTCCGGCGGCCGGGACCGCCCCCGAGGACACCGACGGCGCCGGCCGGCCCGCGGCCGTTCCCGCCGCCCGGCAGGCCGCTGACGCCCCGGCGGGCGCGGGGCAGCCGATCAGCGTGCGCGCGCTCGGCACCCTGGGCCAGGGCATCTCCGTGGACCCCTCCGCCTCGGGCACCGGTGGGTCCGGGTCCGGCCGTCGGCGCCGGCTCTCCGAACCGGCCCCCCAGGGACGCACCTTCGCCATAGGGGCCCCCGAGGCGGGCTCCGCCGAGGGGCCCGAGCCGCTGGACGGCCCCGGTGGCGCCGTCGAGGTGGTCAGCCGTCCCGTTCCGCTTCCCGTGGACGACGAGCTGCCGCCCGAGCCGCTGGACAACCCGCGCCGGCTGCTGGTGTGGCCCGCGCCGGACGCCCAGACGCAGCAGGCGCTCAGCGACCGCGGCTACCGCCCGGTGATCGTGCACTCCCGCGAGGAAGTGGACGCGCAGATCGCGGCGTTCCCCGCCGCGCTGTTCGTCGACCCGCTGACCGGGCCGATCACCCGGACCGCCCTGCAGTCCCTGCGCCAGGCCGCGGTGGCCGCCGAGGTGCCCGTACTCGTGACGGCCGGGCTGGGACACGCCACGCGGGAGGCCGCGTACGGCGCCGATCCGGCCGTGCTGCTGAAGGCCCTCGCGCCCCGCGACAGCGAGCAGCACCCTTCCCGGGTACTGCTCATCGAGGAGCACGAGGAGATCGCGACCGCGCTGACCGCAGCGCTGGAGCGGCGGGGCCTGCAGGTCGCGCGGGCCGGCGCGGACACCGACGCCGTGGAGCTGGCGACCCGAATGCGGCCCAACCTGGTGGTCATGGACCTGATGCAGGTGCGACGGCGGCGGGCCGGAATCGTCGACTGGCTGCGCGCCAACGGGCAGCTGAACCGCACCCCGCTGGTCGTCTACACGGCCACCGGGATCGAGCCGGACCAACTGCCGCGGCTGGCCTCCGGCGAGAGCGTGCTGTTCCTCGCCGAGCGGGCCACGACGGCCGACGTGCAGGGCCGCATCGTGGACCTGCTGGCCAAGATCGGGACCAACTAGTCATCCTGGTCCGATGGCCATCACCAGCACGTCCGAGCAGACCGTACCCGCCGACAACGGAGAGGTGAACCTGCTCATCGCGCGGCAGGTGGAGCCCGGGCACGAGGAGGCGTTCGAGGCCTGGGCCCACGGGATCCTGGAGACCGCCGCCGGTTTCCCGGACCACCTCGGGTACGGACTCTTCCGGCCCGCGGCGGAGGGCGGGCCCTGGTTCCTGGTGCACCGCTTCCGCAACCAGGCGGCGTTCCAGCGCTGGCAGGACTCCCCGGAGCGGGCGCAGTGGTTCTCGAACTGCCTCGGCCACCACCACACCGAGATAGCCCGGCGCGAGCTGCAGGGCATGGAGACCTGGTTCGCCAAGCCGGGTACGACCCGGCCCGCGCCGCCGCGCTGGAAGATGGTGATCAGCTCGGGGCTGGCCATCTTCCCGATCTCGCTCGCGGGCAACGCGGTGCTCGGGCCGTACCTGGTGGACGTGAACTTCGTGCTGCGGACCGCCGCCTTCGCGGTGGTCTTCAGCACCCTGATGACCTACGTGGCCATGCCCGCGGTCAGCAGGCTGCTGCGGCCCTGGCTCACGCGCGGCTGATCAGGCCAGGGTGGTGACGTCGAGGTCGCCGTCGGCGTACTGCTTGCGGATCACCTTCTTGTCGAACTTGCCGACGCTCGTCTTCGGTACCGCCTCCACGACCGTCCAGCGCTCCGGCAGCTGCCACTTGGCGATCGACTCGGAGAGGAAGGCGCGCAGTCCCGCGTAGTCCACCGTGGCGCCCTCCTTGAGGACCACCGTGGCCAGCGGGCGCTCGCCCCACTTCTCGTCCGGGACCGCGACGACGGCGGCCTCGGCCACCTCGGGGTGCGCCATCAGCGCGTTCTCCAGTTCCACGCTGGAGATCCACTCGCCGCCGGACTTGATGACGTCCTTGGCCCGGTCGGTCAGGGTGAGGAAGCCGTCGGGGCTGATCACACCGACGTCCCCGGTCTTGAGCCAGCCGTCGGCGCTGAACTTGTCGTCCGGGCGCAGGGGTTCCCCGGCCGCGCCACCGTAGTAGGTGCCCGCGATCCAGTTGCCGCGCACCTCCAGCTCGCCCGCTGCCTCCCCGTCCCAGGGCAGGCGGTCGCCTCCGGGGCCGATGAGGCGGGCCTCGACGCCCGCCGGGAAGCGGCCCTGGGTGACCCGGTACGGCCACTCCTCCTCGGCGCTCAGTCCGGCCGGCGGGTGCGCCATGGTGCCGAGCGGTGAGGTCTCCGTCATGCCCCAGGCGTGGCAGAGCCGTACGCCGAGCTTGTCGTAGGCCTCCATCAGGGAGGGCGGACAGGCTGCGCCGCCGATGGTGACCTGCCTCATCGAGGTCAGGTCGCGCGGGCGGGCGGTGACCTCGGCGAGCAGGCCCTGCCAGATGGTCGGGACGGCCGCGGCGTGCGTGGGCTTCTCCCGCTCGATCATCTCGGCGAGCGGGGCGGGCTGCAGGAACCGGTCCGGCATCAGCATGTTGATGCCGGTCATGAAGGTGGCGTGCGGCAGGCCCCAGGCGTTCACGTGGAACTGGGGGACCACGACGAGGCTGGTGTCCCGGTCGGTGAGGCCCATCGACTCGGCCATGTTGACCTGCATGGAGTGCAGGTAGATGGACCGGTGGGAGTAGAGGACGCCCTTGGGCTCCCCGGTGGTGCCGGAGGTATAGCACATGGCCGCGGCCTGGCGCTCGTCCAGCTCGGGCCAGTCGTAGTGGTCGGAGCGGCCCTCCAGGAGCTCCTCGTACTCGTGGACCCGTACGTCGAGTCCGTCGAGGGCGGAGCGGTCGCCGATACCCGTGACCACCACGTGCTCGACGGTCGGCAGGTGCGGCAGCAGGGGGGCCAGCAGCGGCAGCAGGGTGCCGTTGACCAGCACGACCCGGTCGGCGGCGTGGTTGACGATGAAGACCAGCTGCTCGGGCGGGAGCCGCAGGTTGAGCGTGTGCAGGACGGCGCCCATGGACGGGATCGCGAAGTACGCCTCCACGTGCTCCGCGTTGTTCCACATGAGGGTGGCGACCCGCTCGTCCTGCCGGACGCCGAGTTCGTCGCGGAGTGCGCCCGCGAGCCGGGTGGCGCGGACACCGATCTCGGCGAAGTTGCGGCGGTGCGGCTCGGCCTCCCCGGTCCAGGTCGTGACCTGGGACTTCCCGTGGATCGTCATCCCGTGCTGCAGTATGCGGGTGACGAGGAGTGGTACGTCCTGCATGGTGCTCAGCAAAGCGTCCTCCCGGTGAGCGCTGCGGCGCTGCGGCGGCTGTCGGATGCTGCCGATTCTGTGCACATACCGGTCGGCATGTCACTACCCGGAAGTACACCAGCGGGACGGATCACTGTCCGGGGCCGCGGGCGGATCGGTGTTTCACGTGAAACATCGCGGGGCCGGGCGGGTCGGGGTCAGCGGACCGGGGTCAGTTCCGGGTCCTCGCGGAGCTTGACGAGCGCGCGGGAGACGGCGCTCTTGACCGTTCCGACCGAGACCCCGAGGAGCTCCGCGGTCTGCGCCTCGCTGAGGTCCTCGTAGTAGCGCAGGACGACCATGGCCCGCTGCCGGTCGGGCAGCCGGGTCACCGCGCGCCACATCGCGTCGCGCAGCGCCTGGGCCTCGGCGGGGTCGGCGGCCGGCGGCTCCTCGACCTCCGGGATCTCGTCGCAGACGAACTCGTCGACCTTGCGCTTGCGCCACTGCGAGGTCCGGGTGTTGACCAGGGCCCGCCGGACGTAGCCGTCCAGGGCCCGGTGGTCCTCGATCCGGTCCCAGGCGACGTAGGTCTTGGCGAGGGCCGTCTGGAGCAGGTCCTCGGCATCGCAGGGATTGGCGGTGAGGGACCGCGCCGTGCGCATCAGGACCGTGCCGCGCGTCCGGACGTACGCCGAGAACGACGGGTACGGCGTCGGGTTCGAGGCGAGTGTGCACACAGGCGTGGTCATGACTCCACGCTAGGAGCGGACGGCGCCCCTGGGATCGGCCGCAGGTGCCGAAGGCGGGTCCATCTCAGGTTGTAGGACCGGGCCGCGACCTACCTCCTGTAGGTGGAGGAGGCGGGCGCAGACCGGGACCTCGGTCAGGCGTCGGCTCCCAGGATCAGCCCGGAGGTGGGCACCCCGGTTCCGGCCGTGACCAGCACGTGCCCGGCGCCGGTGACCTGGTTGACGGAGGTGCCGCGCAGTTGGCGGACGGCCTCGGCGATGCCGTTCATGCCGTGCAGGTACGCCTCCCCGAGCTGGCCGCCGTGGGTGTTGAGCGGGAGCGCGTCGGCGGCGACGAAGTCGGCGGCCTCGCCCGGTCCGCAGAAGCCGAACTCCTCCAGCTGCATGAGCACGAAGGGGGAGAAGTGGTCGTAGAGGACGGCCACGTCGATGTCCGCGGGGCTCAGGCCACTGGTGCGCCACAGCTGACGGGCGACCACGTCCATCTCCGGGAGCCCGGTGAGGTCGTCGCGGTAGAAGGAGGTCATCGCCTCCTGGCGGCGGCCGGCCCCCTGCGCGGCCGCGGTGATCACGGCGGGGCGTTGGCGCAGGTCCCGGGCCCGCTCGGCGGTGGTGACGACGAGGGCCTGGCCGCCGTCCGTCTCCTGGCAGCAGTCCAGGAGCCGCAGGGGCTCCACGATCCAGCGGGAGGCGGCGTGGTCGGCGAGGGTGATGGGCTTTCCGTGGAAGTAGGCGGCGGGGTTGTTCGCCGCGTGCCGTCGGCCGGTGACCGCGACGTGGCCGAAGGCCTCGGGGGTCAGGTGGTGGGCGTGCAGGTAGCGCTGGGCCGCCATGGCCACCCAGGAGGCCGGGGTGAGCAGGCCCCAGGGCAGGGCCCAGCCGAGGGCCGCGCCCTCCGCCGAGGGCTCGCGCTGCTGGACCCCGGAGCCGAAGCGGCGCCCGGAGCGCTCGTTGAAGGCGCGGTAGCAGACCACCACCTCGGCCACCCCCGTGGCGACGGCGAGGGCGGCCTGCTGGACGGTGGCGCAGGCCGCGCCGCCGCCGTAGTGGATGCGGGAGAAGAAGGAGAGGTCCCCGATGCCGGCCGCCTGGGCCACCGTGATCTCGGGGCTGGTGTCCATCGTGAAGGTGACCAGGCCATCGACGTCGGCGGGGGTGAGACCGGCGTCGTCGAGGGCGGCGTGGACCGCCTCGACCGCGAGCTTGAGCTCGCTGCGGCCGGAGTCCTTGGAGAACTCGGTCGCGCCGATGCCCGCGATGGCGGCGCGGCCACCGAGGCCGTCCCGGGTGCGGACGCTCATGCCCCGGCCCCCATGGTGACGGTCACGGTGCCCGTGACGTGGTGGCCGATGCGGTTGGCGCCGACGACCCGGATCTCGGCCGTGTCCCCGTCGAGGGCGCTGACGGTGCCGGTGAGGGTCATGGTGTCGCCCGGGTAGTTGGGGGCGCCCAGTCGGATGGCGACCTTGCGCAGGACGGCGTGCGGGCCGAGGTGGTCGGTGACGTAGCGGCCGACCAGGCCGTTGGTGGTCAGGATGTTCATGAAGATGTCCGGGGAGCCCTTCTCGCGGGCGAGTTCCGCGTCGTGGTGCACGTCCTGGTAGTCACGTGAGGCGATGGCGCCCGCGACGATCAGGGTGCGGGTGACCGGGATCTCCAGGGGCGGCAGTGCGTCGCCGACGTTCATGCGCTCTCCTCCTGCGTCGCGGCGAGGGTGTCGCCCAGCTCGGCCAGCAGTGCGCTGCCGCAGCCCAGGTAGGCGTCCAGCTGGCGCCCCCACAGGAAGTGCCGGTGGACGGGGTGGTCCAGGTCGGCGCCCATGCCGCCGTGCAGGTGCTGGCCGGTGTGGACGACCCGCTTGCCCGCTTCCGAGGCCCACCAGGCCGCCGTGAGCGCGTGCTCGCGGGCCCCGAGCCCCTCGTCGATGCGCCAGGCCGCCTCGTACGCGGTGACCCGGATCGCCTCGGTGTCCATGTACGCGTCGGCGGCGCGGAGCATGACGCCCTGGTTCGTGGACAGCGGCCGGCCGAACTGCTCGCGGGTGGAGGTGTACTCGACCGCACGGGCCAGCGAGCCGGCGCAGACACCCGCCTGGAGGCCGGCGAAGGCGGTGCGGGCGCCGGCGAGCACCCTGTCGTAGGCGTCCTCGCCGCCGAGGCGCTCCGCCGCGGCTCCGGTCAGGGTCAGCCGGCCCGCCGACCAGGGGGCGGTCGTCTCCACCGGCGCCGTGGCCACGCCGGGCGCGTCCGTCCGTACGATCCACAGGGCCCGCTGCGCGTCGGGGACCAGGACGTGCGTGGCGTCGCGCAGCCAGGGGACGGCGGGCGCGGTGCCGGTGAGCCGGCCGTCGGGCGTGGCGGTGATCCGGCCGCGGTCCGGGAACGCGCCGGTGGCGACGGCCTCGCCGGAGCCGAGGGCGGGCAGCAGGGCTGCGCGCTGGGCGGGGCTGCCGTGGGCGGCGACCGGCAGGATGCCGTACGCGCAGGTGGCGGCGTACGGGACCTGCGCGGTGGTGCGGCCCTGTTCCTCCAGCAGCAGGACCAGGCCGAGGAGGCCGACCTCCTCGACGGCCGCGGTCAGTCCGGCGGAGGTGAGGGCCTTCCACAGCTCGGGGTCGCTGCCGGTGCCCGCCGCGGCGAGGCGTTCGTGGGTGGCCAGGTCGCGGAAGATGCGGGCCGCGAGTCCGGCCGCCGCGGTCTGTTCCTCGGTGGGGTGGAAGTCCACGTCAGCCCGCCTCTCCGCGGAAGACGGGGAGTTCGAGCGTGTCGTCGACGCGCAGGAACTCCAGCCGGACGGGCAGGCCGATGCGGACCTTGTCGTAGGGGACGCCGGTGATGTTGCCGATCACGCGGACGCCCTCGGCGAGCTCGACGAGGGCCACCGCGTACGGCGGGTCGAAGGCGGGGAAGGGCGGATGGTGCATGACGACGTAGCTGAAGACCGTGCCGGTGCCGGCCGCCTCGACGGTGTCCCACGCGGGGGAGGCGCAGGCGTTGCAGCCGGGCAGCCAGGGGAAGCGCAGGGTGGCACAGGCGGTGCAGCGCTGGATCAGCAGCTTGTGCTCGCGGACGCCGTCCCAGAACCCCTGGTTGTCGCGGTTGATCACGGGACGGGGGCGCGGCGGCTTGGGCGGGGCCTGTGGGGGCGCGGCGGCCGGGGCGTACTTGAGGATGCGGAAGCGGTGCGTACCGGCGGGCTCGCCGTTCGCGTGGACGTCCGTCCTGGTCGTCACGAAGTGCCCGGTGCCGAGTCTGGTCGTCTTGCGCGGGGAGACCGATTCGATGACGGCGTCGAAGGTCACCGTGTCCCCGGGTCGCAGCGGGCGCAGGTACTCCTGCTCGCAGTCGGTGGCGACGACGGAGGTGCAGCCGGCCGCGTCGAGGAGCGAGAGGAGCTCGTCATAGGCGGAGGAGCGGTCGGTGTGACCGGAGAGCCCGCCCATGATCCAGGCCTGGAGCATGGTGGGCGGGGCGATGGCATCCGGGCCGGCGTAGGCCGGGTCGGTGTCTCCCATCGCCTCGCACCAGTGGCGGATCATCGGCTCGTTGACGGCGTCCTTGGCGCGGCCGGCGGTGGCGGCGGGGCGCCCTTCGAAGGTCTTGAGCAGCTGGTGGAACCGGCTGTCGTCCCGCTCGGGGCCCCCGGTCGCCGCTTCCCCGGTCGCCACTTCCCCCGTCATCGCTTCCTCCCCTTCATGCCGAGCCGCATCATGGCGACGATCTCCCGCTGTACCTCGCTGACGCCGCCGCCGAAGGTGTTGATCTGGGCGGCCCGGTTCATCCGCTCCAGCTCGCCGCCGGCGAACGCGTCCGGGCCCCTGAGCAGGGCTTCCTCGCCCACCACCTCCTGGCAGATCCGGTACACCTCGACGGTGGACTCGGTGCCGAGGAACTTCACCCCGCTGGCGTCGCCGGGGGCCAGGGTGCCCGCGCCGACGTCCTGGACGAGGCGCCAGTTGAGGAGGCGTACGGCGGCCAGGCGGGCGTGGGCCTCGGCCAGCCGGGACCGTACCCAGGGCCGATCGGCCGAGCGCTCGCCGGTGGCGGGATCGGGGGTGCGGGCGTGGGCGAGCGCCCCCGCGTAGAAGTCCTCGGCCTGCATGCCGATGGCGGCGAGGGCGACGCGTTCGTGGTTGAGCTGGTTGGTGATCAGGCCCCAGCCGCCGTGTTCGGGGCCGACGAGGTGACCCACGGGGACGCGGACGCCGTCGTAGTAGGTCGCCGTGGTGGTGAGGCCGCCGACCGTCTCGATGGGGGTCCAGGCGAAGCCGGGGCTGTCGGTGGGCACGAGGACGATGGAGATGCCCTTGTGCTTGGGCGCCTCGGGGGCGGTGCGGCAGGCCAGCCAGATCCAGTCCGCGTTCTGGGCGTTGGAGGTGAAGATCTTCTGCCCGTCGATCACCCAGTGCCCGCCGTCGCGGACGGCGCGGGTGCGCAGCGAGGCGAGGTCCGTGCCGGCCTCGGGCTCGGAGTAGCCGATGGCGAAGACGATCTCGCCCCGCAGGATCCGGGGGAGGAAGTAGTCCTTCTGTTCCGGGGTCCCGTACTTCATGAGGGTGGGGCCGACGGTGTTCAGGGTGACCATGGAGACGGGGGCACCGGCCCGGTAGGCCTCGTCGAAGAAGACGAACTGTTCGTCAGGGCCGCGGCCCCGGCCCCCGTACTCGACGGGCCAGCCGAGGCCGAGCAGGCCGTCGGCGCCGATGCGGCGCAGGAGCGCGCGCTGGGCGTCCGGGTCCTCGGGCACCCCGTCCGGCAGCAGGTTCCGGAAGTACTCACGCAGTTCGGTGCGGAGCCTCAACTGGCCTTCGGACGGGGCGAGGTGCACGGCACTGGCCTCCCGGCATCGCGTCGGACGAGTGGATCTGACTGTCCGTCAGATCTACTGCCGATGTCAAGGTCGGGAGGGGCCGGGACCGGCGCACGCGGAAGGGCACCCGCATCACCGGACCCCAGCCGGTCCGGTCGTACGGGCGCCCTCGTCGGTCGGCGCTACTCAGCCGACTCCTACCACCAGGGGCGGAAGTTCACCGCAATGTTGGAGCTGGCCTGGTGGATCGCCGTGAGGGCCGATCCGTTGACCTGCGCGCTGTTGTTCTGGTTCGAGGCACCGGATCCGGTGGCCACCTGCTGCGAGGTGGAGGAGTTGCCCTGGTTGTTGCCGCCCACACCGCTGCCCACGATGTCGGCGACGCTCGCATTCGATCCGTCGTTCGCGAACGAGCCGTTGTCGGCCGAGGCCACGCCGCCGAACAGGGCGACGGCGAGGGGGAGAGCGGCGACGGCGGCGATGACGCGGGCGGTACGGATGCTTGCCATGTCTGAATCCTCCAGAAAACCGAAGTCGGGTGTTCCCCGAGGCAGTTGGCCGACCGCCTCGGTCGTTCCGTGGTGCGGACGACGTCGCGAGACCAGAGTTGCCCACCGAATCCCCGGCGAACCACCCCGCAGCCAGCCATTCCCCCGCAAGCATGACCAACATTGGATAAACCCGATTCGCGCCCCTGCTGCCCCACATCAGCACACGCGTCCCAGCCGAAACCCTTGCCACATGGAAGGCGAATCGTTCCGTCAAACCGGCCCGTCCCGGACATGCCGAAGAGGGCCGCGTCGTCCGGGAACCCCGCCGTCTCCCGGTCCTACGGCCCTGCCCTACCAAGCTTCACGCCCCCCGCACGCCCCCGGCGCCCGCCGGGGCCATTCCACCGTGCCCCACTCCCGGGGGCACTCCGCGGCGCGATCCACGGCCACGACGACCGGGCTCCAGCGCCTGCGCACCTACGTCTCGTACGTTCCCTACCGGCCGTACCGGCCGTACCGGCCGTACCTGTCCCGCCTGCCCTGCCTGTCCCGCCTGTCCCGCCGGGCCACCGCAGGTCCCGCCACTACGCCGCGAGCGCCATCCGCCCCTGCTCCACGCCACCACCGCGCACACGCACCACATCCGCGCCCACACCCGCACCCACACCCGCACCACTCACACCGTCAGCACGTACCGCGTCGGCCGCGAGCGCTGCCGCGGTGGTGGAACGCCGGACGGAAGGGTTCTTGCCGTGCGCCTCGGCGCGGATCCGCTGCTTGATGGTCGGCGGGAGCGAACCGCCCCGCATCATCGCCCGCCACGTCCGTCGCGCCACCGGAACCGGCGGGCGCACGGCGGGGGCCATCGGAGTGGTGACGGCGGTGGCGGCCTCGACCGGGGCCGCCTTCCCGCCGAAACCGAGGGCGGTCAGGACCGCCACGAGTGCTGCGAGGAGGGTGGTCCAGATCGACGTGATGCTGCTGCGGTGGGTCATGACGAGCGCCTCATTCCTCGATGTTCCGACGGGCGGATCTGCATACATTCGTCATGATGTGGTCGCAACCGCACCGCCCCCACCACGCGCGCCGTTCTTCTGACAAACACCACTCGTATGAACCAAAGCCGCGTTCCGGCCGCTGAAAGGATCATGCGAAAACCAGCACCACCGGAACGCGCAGAGGGCGGGCCCCACGCCGGGGCCCGCCCTCTGACCTGGGGATCAACCGCCAGGGAACTCGGAAGGGTGGAGGAACCGCGGGGCCGCCCCCGCACTACGGCTGCGGCGGCTTGTCTTCCCCTTCGGGGCGCCCCAGCTGGTCCTTGATCTTGTCCTGGGCCGTGTCGACCTGCCCGGCGTACTTGCCCTGGGTCTTCCCGTCGACGTAGTCACCGGCCTTGTCGACGGCCTGGCCGGTCTCCTTCTCGTGGCCCTTCAGCATCTGCTTGAGCTTGTCCATCATGGACATGGATGCTCCTTCCGCTGTGTTCCGTCCCCTCCAGCATCACGGCCCACCCCGCACACCGCATCCGCGCGACACCCCGCCCGACGGCGTGCCCGGAAGCGCCCCGCCATGAAGACCGACCTGCTCATTCACGGCTCTCTGTGCTGTTCTCCTATGACTGCGGTCCACACCTGGCCCAATGGACTGTCGGCGCCCGATGCGTTCTGGGGCGACTGGCCGGTTCCCTTGTGTATGGCTGGCCGCCGGCTCGCGGTCGGGCCCGAAGCCGGCTGTCGTTAAGTCTGGCTCTGCGATGCTGGAGGCCGATCGAGAGGGGTCTCGGCGATGCGATGGAAGATCCACGGGGAACGTCCGATCTACGAAAACAAGTGGGTGAACCTGTGGCTCACCGACATCGAGACGCCGGATGGGCACCGCTGGGAACACCACGTCGTCAAGCTCCGTCACCTGGCCGTGGCTGCCGTGCTCAACGATCGCCAAGAGGTCCTGCTGCTGTGGCGCCACCGCTTCATCACGGATGTGTGGGCCTGGGAGCTGCAGGGATGATCAGGAACAGCATTCACGGCCGTCGTCCGCGCTTCCATGACGCGGACCGGGGAGCCCCACGGGGTCAGAGGCTGTCCCGCTCTACCAGCGAGCCGTCAGGGCCAATCGTGTAGATCCGCGGCGGCCCCATTCTTTCCATGGCCTTCTGCAGTGCCGCTTTCGTCTCCGCGGGGTCGGGAGCCTTCGGGTCCGACATGCGAAAGCCGAGCATTTCGACCCTGTCGGCGTCCACGTCCTCCGGCTCGGGACGGCCCTCCTGGATGAAGCCGCAGAGCGAACGTAGCGCGTCTTCTCCAAGCTCCAGGGGGTGGAAGGGCAAGGCGTACGGCTCCTCTTCCTCACCAGGCCAAGGAATGATGTCCGCCGGGCGGTCCCCAGCCCAGTAGGGAAGCTCGAAGGAGAGCGGTTCCCCGATGTTCTCGATGATTCCGTGGTCCGGGGACAGGCTCAGAGAGCGGATGAGGCGTCCGTCCTCCCAGACGGCGAACGCCAGCCAGTCGACCACGCTGTGCATGGCGTGCAGGACCAATCGTCGGCCGGCACTTGCCGCCACAAGGTGCTCGGGAAGCTGTGATGGCAAATCGATCATCACGCGCCGATCGCATATGACCTCTACGCCCGGCCAGCTCGCCGCATAAGTCGTTCCGTCGGGGGGATAGACGCCGTCACCCAGGATCGAACCCCGGGCCTCTTCGATCTCACAGCCGGGATACAGGCGCCGCACCATGCGGGACGTCTGCTCCAAGCCCGCCTCACCCACCTGTCGCAGCAGGCCCGGCACATCGCCGTCGGCATACACGAGCAGACCGGTCTTGGCTCCCAAGGTCCCTCCCCCAAACACCACGCTCAATCGTGGCTGCACCGTATCCCCCGGCTCTGACAGCAGCAGATCAGCGGGGGGCGTGCCCTTCCCGTGCCCGTTCGACCGGGGAGCAGCGGGGAGCAGCGGGGAGCAGCGGGGAGCAGCGGGGAGCAGCGGGCAAGACAACTGGAACGGCCCCTGACCGGATTTCCCGGTCAGGGGCCGTTCTCATGCGGTGGGTGTGGGATTTGAACCCACGGTGACATCGCTGCCACGACGGTTTTCAAGACCGTTCCCTTAGGCCGCTCGGGCAACCCACCTGGCCGGTACAGAGTACCGGGATGTGGAGGTGGGTGGGGTGGGTGTTTCCGGGGCGTTGGGGGCGGGCGGGATCAGGAGGTCTGGGCCTTGTCGTAGGCCGCTTTCGCCTCGTTGCCGAAGTAGGGGCCGAACATCCGGTTCGGCAGGAAGTTGTAGCCGAAGCTGTTCACCGACACCTGCGTGCCCAGGCCGGTCGCCTCGTCGAAGTCCTGGAGCCAGGGGCCGCCGCTGGAGCCGCCCGTCATGTTGCAGCCCAGGCTGTGGTCCTTGGTGAGCAGGAAGTCCTTGCCCGTGGTGCCGCTGCAGTAGACGAGCCTGGTGCCGTCGTAGGGCGCGGCCGCCGGGAAGCCGAAGGAGTACATCTTCTTGGTGTAGCCGCCGTTGAAGAGGATGCCCTGGGCGCCGACGACCTCGCTGAGCTTCCGGCCGTTCGACGGGGCCACCACCGCCAGGCCGACGTCCATGTTCATGTCCTCGCTCGCCGCCCACTGGTCGGTCGCGAGGGTCTTGGTCGCCGGCCACTGGCCGTAGGGGGCGTTCCCGTTGTCGTAGGCGGGGACGAAGACCCAGTTGGTGTGCCAGGCGCCCTGGTACTTCACGCAGTGCCCGGCCGTGATGACGGTGCTGCCGTTGGCGCTCGTGATCGAGTCGCCGGAGCAGGAGGCCGTCCGGTCGCCCATGGTGAAGAAGACCCGGCCCGACGTCCTCACGATCGCCCCGCCGCCGGTCCAGGCCCCGCCCGCCTGCGGGAACGAGGTGGGGGAGGCCGCGGTGGGGGCCACCCGGAGGGTGGGGCCGGGCGCGGCCGGGGTCGTACGGGCGGCGCCGGGGGTCGCCGTCACGTCCAGCGGGGTGGCCTGCCGCATCCGCTCCGGCGTCCAGAAGCCGGCCGTCTGCGACGGCCGGAACGAGGCGGGCGGCTCCGCGGCGGCCGAGGGGGAGGCCGCCGTCAGGGCCCCCGCGAGCAGGGCGCCCGCGGCGAGGAGAACGGACACGGCCGTGCGATGACGATTCACGCAGGACTCCTTCTGCCGTGCCCGGACCCGTGTGACCCGGGCAGGGTGGGGTGAAGAGCTGTCGGTGCGGATCGGCTGTGCGGCTGTGCGGCTGTACCGGTGAGCGCGCGTGCGGGGGCACCGTCGCACGCGCGCCCCGAAATGTCAGCGGGCAGTCCGGACGTTCGGTCGGTTCCGGCCAGGAAATGGCCAACTCCCGCCGGGGCAAGGGGTCATACGGTGAGCAGGACTCCGAGGTACGAGACCCCGGCCACCATCACCCACGCCCCCAGCCCCAGCAGGGCCGCGCGCCCCCCGGTCCGGGCCAGGGTGGGGAGGTCGACCGCGCTCCCCAGCCCGAACAGGGCCGCCGCCAGCAGCAGCCCCTGAGCGGTGTGCGCCCATTCCAGGGCCACGTCGGGCAGCACACCGGTGGCGCGGAGCGCGGACGCCGCCAGGAACCCCGCCACGAACAGGGGCACCGGAGCGGGCCTGCGCCCCGAGGAGGTGCGCACCCCGCGCCGCCGGGCGCGCATCGAGAAGGCCACGGCCGCCACCAGCGGAGCCAGGAGCGCCACCCGCATCAGCTTGACCAGTACCGCCTCGCCCAGCGCCCCGGGCCCGGCGGTCTGGGCCGTCGCCACGACCTGCCCGACGTCGTGGACGCTGGCCCCCACCCATCGCCCGAAGGCGAGGTCGGAGAGCCCCAACGGGCTCTGGAGGAGGGGGAGCACGGCGATGGCGAGCGTCCCGCAGAGGGTCACCAGAGCCACCGAAGTGGCCACGTCCTCCTCGTCGCTGCCGGACACCTCGCTCACCGCGCCGATGGCCGAGGCGCCGCAGATCGAGTAGCCGGTGGCGATCAACAGGGGCTGGTCCCCTGGGAGTCCGAGGCGTCGGCCCAGCCAGACGGTGCCGAAGAAGGTGGCCGCGACCACGCCGCTCACCATCGCCACCGTCGCCCAGCCCAGCCGGACCACCTGGTCCAGCCCCAGGGCGAGGCCCAGCAGGACGATGCCGATGCGCATCAGGCGCCGGCCGGCCAGCGACAGACCCGGGCGGCCCGGTCCGCGCACCACGCCCCGTAGACCGGGAAGGTGGGCCGCCGCGATACCGAGCACCACCGAAGCGGTCAGCATCGGTACCGCCGGGACCACCTCGTGTACGCACCACGCCACCAGGGTTCCGGCGGCGGCCAGGCCCAAACCCGGCCAGGAGGTGGATGTTTCACGTGAAACACGGGGCAGTCGGGGCCGCACCGGTCGGTGGACGGTGCGGTTCAGGAGGGCCATCAGCCGGTCGGTTCCGGGTAGACGCGGCGGACGCTGCTGCCCAGACGGCCCACGTCGGCCCCGTAGACGTGCAGGGATATCGCCGTCGAACGACAGGAGTTGCGCACCTTGTGGATGTCACCGGGCGGGGCGAACCCGCAGACGTCCCCCTGGCCGTTGAGCACTTCCTCGGTCGCCACGAGCCGCGCCGCGCCCCCGGGTGCCGTGGCGGGGGCCAGCCGGTAGCGGACCTCGCTCTCAGCGCCCTCGTGCACCCCGGCCACGCACCAGGAGACGTGATCGTGGATGGCGGTCTCCTGGCCGGGCAGCCACACCAGGGCCACCACGGAGAAGCTCCCGTCGGGCTCGGTGTGCAGGATGTGCTGCCGGTACCGGTCGGGGTGCCCCTCGCGCTGTGCGGGAGTGAGCAGCTCGGGCTCGCCCAGGTGCGGGGCGAGGCGCTCGCCGACGAGGTAGGCGGTCAGGTCGGGGGCCAGCCCCCGGTCCACGACCGTGCGGATCTCACTGACGAGGGCGGCCATCCTCGCGGTCGTACGGGCCGGCGTGGTGGTGGTCATGGGAGCAGCGTCCGTCGCCGCATCCATCACGTCCAACGACAGTTCTTCCCTGAAATCCCAAGCTGAGCTTATGGATCGAGGGTGGGTGGAGCCGGAGGCTCAGCAGCCGACCCGGTTCGCGGCGACGCGCTTCAGCTCGTCCAGCACCACGGCGGTCGCCGGGATCCGCAGGTGGTCGCGGTAGACGTAGGCGGCGATGTGGCGGCGGGCCGCGGGCTCCAGCACCCGCCCGCAGACACGGCTGAGGGAGAGCGACGGCAGCACCAGCGCGGGCATCATCGCGACGCCCAGCCCCTGCGCGACGAGGCTCTGGACCACCAGGTTGTCGTCGGTGGCGAACCTGATGTCGGGGACGAAGCCCAGCTCGGCGCATTCGTGCAGCAGGTTGGCGCGACATCGGGGGCAGCCCGCGATCCAGCGTTCCTCGGCGAGGTCGGCCAGGTGCACGGCGCGGCGCCGGGCGAGAGGGTGGCCGGTCGGGAGCAGCACGGTCAGCTGGTCCTCCAGGAGCCTGACCTCGGCCACCTCCTCCGGGATCTCCTCGTGCAGCCCGGGATAGGTGAAGGCGAGGGTGATGTCGCACTCGCCGCGCTGGAGGCGGCGCAGCGACTCCGGGGGCTCGCCCTCCAGCAGCTCGACCTGGACGCCCGGGTGGTCCTTCGCCAGCCCGCTGAGGGCCTCGGGAACGAGGGTGACGTTGGCGCTGGGGAATCCGCAGACCCGGACCCGCCCGGTGCGCAGCCGGGTGTACGCCTTCAGCTGGGCCTCGGCGGCCGAGAGGGAGCCGAGGATGGACTCGGCGTGCCGGGCCAGGGACTCTCCGGCCTCGGTGAGCTTCATCTTTCGGCCCACGCGGGTGAACAGCGGGGTGCCGACGGCGCGTTCGAGCGCCTTCATCTGCTGGGTGATCGCGGGCTGGGTGTAGCCCAGGACGCGAGCGGCCGCCGAGTACGAACCCGCGGCGACCACTTCATGGAATGTCCGTATGTGCCGTGAATCGAACACGAGCGAAGCATAAGCAGATATTGGGAGGGGCCGTAGACGGAATCCCGCCCGCGGCCCCTCCCATCAAGCCAGTGTCGAGCGGCTACTTGTCGCCGACCCGCGAGCCGAGGGTGATGTCGACCGTGGTGGGCTTGCCGTCCCGCAGGTAGGTCAGCTTCACGGTGTCACCCGGCTTGTACGTCCAGATGAGGCTGATCAGCGTCGGACCGCTGTCGACCTGCCGGCCGCCGAACTCGGTGATCACGTCGCCGGGCTTGAGGCCCGCCTTGCCGGCCGGGCCGTTGGGGTCGACCAGCTCGTTGGCGGCCGCGCCCTGCTCGGAGATCTTGGCGCCGTCGGTCTTGGCCTGGAGGTCGACGGAGACCGAGATCACCGGGTAGACCGGCTTGCCGGTCTTGATCAGGGAGTCGGCGACGTTCTTGGCCTGGTTGATCGGGATGGCGAAGCCGAGGCCGATCGAGCCGGCCTGTCCGCCGCCGAAGCCGCCGTTGCCTGCGGACTGGATCGCGGAGTTGATGCCGATGACCGCGCCGCGGCCGTCGAGGAGCGGACCGCCCGAGTTTCCGGGGTTGATGGAGGCGTCCGTCTGGAGGGCGCTCATGTACGAGCTCTTGCCGCCGGAGCCGTCGCCGGAGGCCACCGGACGGTTCTTCGCGCTGACGATGCCGGTGGTGACCGTGTTGGACAGGCCGAACGGGGCGCCGATGGCGATGGTCGAGTCGCCGACCGCGACCTTGTCGGAGTCACCGAGGGCCAGCGGCTTGAGACCCGTGGGCGGGTTCTTCAGCTTGAGCACGGCAACGTCGTAACCCTGGGCGCGGCCGATCACCTCGGCGTCGTACTTCTTGCCGTTGGAGAAGGTCGCCGAGAGCTTGCCGCCGTTGGCGGCGGAGGCCACCACGTGGTTGTTGGTGAGGATGTGGCCCTGCTCGTCGTAGACGAAGCCGGTGCCGGTGCCGCCCTCGCCGTCCCCGGCCGAGGCCTCGATGGTGACGACGCTGGGCAGCGCGGACGCGGCGAGGCCGGCGACGGAGCCGGGCTCGCGCTTGACGTCCTTGGGGGTGCTGGCGGTGATGGTGGTCGAGCCCGAGGCTTCGTCGCCACGCTGGGCCGCCCAGTAGCCGACGCCACCGCCGATGCCGCCCGCAAGGAGGGCCGCCGCCAGGACGGCGGCGACCAGGCCGCCCCTGCCCTTCGGCTTGGGCTGCGGAGCGCCGTCGGTGTGCAGCGGGGTGCCCCAGCCGCCGCCGTGGCCGCCCTGGCCGCCGTACGCGGGCACCGCGGGCGGCGGCGGGGGCCAGCCCTCGGCGCCGTACGCCGTCGGGGCCCCGGCCGGGGGCTCGGGCCGGGGCTGCGGCTGGGTGTGCCCGTAGGCCGGGGGCTGGTCCTGCGGCTGGGCGTACGCCGGGGCGTCGGCCGGGGTGGGCGGGAGCTGCTGGGTCTGCTCGGTGCCGGGCACGGGCTGCGCGGAGGACGGGGCCGGGTCGGGGGTGGAGGCGGCCACGGGCACGGGGGGTGCGGACGGGGCCGCGGGGGGTGTCGGGGCCGCGGTGCCCTCGTTCTCGGTGCTCACAGCGCTCTCTCCTCAGTCACACACGGCCTACACGGCTACTGGAAATCAGGCGATCCCGGGCCCTTTCACGGGCCCGGCACCGGTCCGACTGAACGTTCGACGTGCCGCACAAGTTCCAGGGGGAAGCCTTTCCCATGCCCCGTCAGAGCACTGTAAGCCGGACCTGTGCGTCTCCCCCCATCCTTTATCTCCGACATATCAGGCGCATCCTCAGGACTCACCCCGACGCGGGACGGCCCCTCGGTGGCACCATGACCAGGTGACCCACGCAATGCCGCGCCCCATCCAGGTCGTCGCCCACCGCGGCGCCTCGGAGGACGCCCCCGAGCACACCCTGGCCGCCTACCGCAAGGCCATCGAGGACGGCGCCGACGGCCTCGAATGCGACGTCCGGCTGACCGCCGACGGCCACCTGGTCCTGGTCCACGACCGCCGGGTGAACCGCACCTCGAACGGCCGCGGCGCCGTCTCCGCCCTGGAGCTGGCCGAACTCGCCGCCCTCGACTTCGGCTCCTGGAAGGACCGCGAGGAGTCCCCCGACTGGGACGCCGACCCCGAGCGCACCTCCGTGCTCACCCTGGAGCGGCTGCTGGAGCTGGTGTCCGACGCCGGCCGCCCCGTCCAGCTGGCGATCGAGACGAAGCACCCGACCCGCTGGGCCGGACAGGTAGAAGAACGCCTGCTCTTCCTGCTCAAGCGCTTCGGACTCGACGCCCCGCCCGCCGAGGGACCCCACCCCGTCCGGGTCATGAGCTTCTCCGCCCGCTCCCTGCACCGGGTGCGGGCGGCCGCCCCCACCGTCCCGACCGTCTACCTGATGCAGTTCATCTCGCCCCGGATGCGCGACGGGCGGCTGCCGGCCGGCGTGCGGATCGCCGGGCCCGGCATGCGGATCGTGCGCAACCATCCGGGCTACATCCGCAAGCTCCAGGCCTCCGGGCACTCCGTCCACGTATGGACCGTGAACGAACCCGAAGATGTTCAGCTATGCGCTGATCTGGGTGTGGAAGCGATCATCACGAACAGGCCACGGCAGGTTCTGTCACAGCTGGGACGCTGACGTCCCGATTTGCGCACCAGTCACACGCACCCCGCACGTGACAGGGTGTGCCCCGGCGCATCCGCTCCGCGTTCACTGGTCATGAATGCGTCAGAGGCCCTCGTCAGGGCGGTTTCCGGTCCAGGCCATTGGGGCATCCAGACCATGGCGTGGGGCTAAGGAGGTTCCGGGGGTGACGTTGGTGATGGCACAGGAAGTGCCCACGTCGTCGTGCATGGACATTCGCCATGGGCCGGCGGGCGTGGGCGAGGCGAGACACCGCATGCGCGAACAGCTGCGCATCAGCGGCCTGTCCGAATCGGTCGTGGACGATGCCGTGCTGATCCTTTCCGAACTGCTCAGCAACGCCTGCCGGCACGGCCGGCCGCTGGGCGCACGGGAGGTCGGCGACGGGGAGATACGCGCCGCCTGGCGCGTCGACAAGGCGGGGCGGCTGACGGTCGAGGTCACGGACGGCGGCGGTCCCACGCGCCCCGTCCCGTCCACGCCTTCGGTCACCGCGCGCGGCGGCCGGGGGCTGAACATCATCAGCGCCCTGGCCCAGGACTGGGGTGTCCGGGACGGAGCGGCGGGTGAGGTCACCGTGTGGGTGATCGTGGCCCACGGGCCCCGGCACGACGATTTCGCTACGCGCGTCACTGCCCCGGCGATCGACTTCGTATCGGCCTTCGACGACCTGGATCCCTGAGACGGATCCCCGGTCCGGAACCCGGCCGCGGCACGGGTCATCCGTACGGGCGTCCGTCCGGGAGCGCACGCCGACCGTGCTCCCGGCCGCACCCCACCGGTTCCGGCGGTACGAACGGCTAGGCTCGCGCCAGAGACACCGCCGTACCGCCGCAACCGGGAGACACCCACGATGGCCAAGAAGCGCCCCGCCGCGAAGACCGCGAAGCCGCAGATCCAGAACGGGGAAATCCCGGTGGTGGGCGCCCGCGAGCCCTGTCCCTGCGGATCCGGGCGCCGCTACAAGGCCTGCCACGGCGCAGCCGCCTCGCACGCGGTGACCGAGCACGTGCAGCGCCCCTTCGAGGGGCTGCCGGGCGAGTGCGACTGGGTGGCGCTGCGCGAGCTGGTCCCCGCGGCCACCATCCCCCTGACCCTCAAGGGCGGCCTGCCCGAGGGCGTCCCCTCCGTCACGCTGGTGACCGTACTGCCCATGGCCTGGCCGGCCCTGCGCCGCGAGGACGGCTCCGTCCTGATCGGCCTGCAGAACGACTCGTCCTCCGGGGACCTGGCCCGCGACATGGCCGACACCCTGGAGCGCGCGCTCGTCGCGGAGCCGGGCACCCCGGTTCCGGCCCGGCGGGTTCCCGCCGAGGGCAGCCGACTTCAGGATCTCCTGGACCTCGACGGCGTTTTCGAGCCGGTTGTGCACAGCGGCTTCGAATTCTGGATTCCGGAGTCGGAGAACGCCCAGAACGCCTCCCCGGAGATCGCCGCCTCGCTGGAGCGGGCCAACGCCGCCGCCATCCCCACCGTCAAGCTGGCCTCCGTGGACGCGGCCTACTGGTGCGAGACCCCGGACAAGAACCACCTGCGCTGGGTCATGCCGCACCCCGAGGAGAAGCTGCTCGACGCCCTCGCGCGGCTGCACGCCGCCGGCACCTCCTCGCTCGGCGAGGGCACGAAGCTCGTCGGCTCCTTCCGCGCGCACGGCCTGATGGTCCCGGTCTGGGACCTGCCCACCGGGGTCACCGCCGAGGACGTGGAGAAGCCCGCCGCGGAGTTCGCCGAGCGGCTGGCCGGGGCCCTCGCCGCGGATGCCCCGCTGACCACGGAGGAGCGCCGGGCGCGCGGCGGTCTCACCAACCGCCAGGTGACGCTCAGCTGACGTCCGCACAGCCTGCGAGGCCGGTGACCGGAGTCACAACTCCCGCTAATCGCCTGCAAATCGATGTCTGAATATCAGAGATCGAATTTGCGAACAGGCGATCTCTTGTTACCGTTCTTGTAGCCCGGTCGCTGGTGCATCCCCCGTCGCCAGCGACCGGGCGCTTCCTTTTCAGGTGGCGCTCAACCCTCGCGCGGTGCCGGTGAGTTGCTCCCGGACCGCAGCAGCAGTCGCCCTTCATCATCCGGAACTGCAAACTCCGCAACGGCCGAGTAGGCGTCGGGCGCACCCACCGATTCGCCCCGAGGCGTCTCGCACAGGCCCGGCTCGTCCCCCGGACCGACCGCGCAGCGGATCTGCACGGTGCGGCCGGCCGGTCCCATGACGGTCAGTACGGCGTCCAGGGCCCGCCCGCTCGTGTTGCGGTAGTAACTGCGGCCCCAGGTCTGTCCGTCACCCTCCAGCACGCAGGTCTGCGCCTCCAGACCCTGCGGAGCGGTGAGCTCGGGTCCGCAGTGGGAGTCCGTGCGGGGCTGTTCGGCCGGCCCGGGGCTCGCGGCGCGGTCCGCGGCGCGCGCCGCCGCGTCCGGCGTCCGGGAAGAACCCGACAAGCCGAGCGAGGAGAGCAGCCCTCCGCCCTTCCCGTCGCCCTGACCGGCGAAATCCGGCCCGGCGATCGCTCCGGCCAGGGGGAGCGACAGGATGGTCAGCACACCGGCACCGATGGCGATCAGACGGAGATTCATTCGCCGAAGATAGCGACGCGGGAATGGGGCCCGGAGATCCCCGCGCCCAATTCCCTTGGAAACCCGTCGCACTCACACCCGTACGAGTGACTCAGTACGCGAGCCGGCTGCCCCCGCCGGGAGCCCCGCTGCTGGCCTCGACGAGCGCGTCCACGACCGCCTCGACCTCGGGCAGCCACAGGCCGTCGCGACCCGCCGCGGGCTCCCGCTCCCAGCGGACCTGCCCGCCACCGGAGGCCGCCGAGGGCGGCAACAGCAGGTACCCGCCCTCTCCGTGGAAGCGCAGCGAGGACGGGACGTGGTCCTTGGCGTAGAGAAGTTCGCCGAGCCGCTCCAGCGAGTACGGCGCCACCAGCAGGGACCAGCGGGTGGGCGTGGCGACGATCGGGCCGAGCCGCAGGCCCAGCGCGTCCAGCCGTACGACGGCACGCGCGGCCGCCCCGGCCGGCAGGCTCACCGCGCACGGTGCGGTCCCGCCGGTGGCCAGCAGCACCGGGGCGGCGGGCCGCCGGGCCCACCACCAGGCCACCATCCGGGCGTCGGCCGTCGCCGCCAGCAGCCCGGGATCGAAGGGATGGGCTCCGGGCACCACGCAGTCGGGGTCGGGGCAGGCACAGCGGGTGCTGTCCGCACCGGCCCGGCCGACGCCGGGCAGTACGGGCCACTGCCAGAGGGTGGCGCAGGTCAGGGCGCCGTCGAGGAGGGATACGGCCGCCGCGTCCGCGGCCGCCGCGGTGGAGCGGGGGGCGGCGCGCGGGAATTTGAAGCGATCGCGGAGCCGCTGGAGACGCCTTCCGAGGATCTCGCGCATGAGCGCTCGTTCCTTTCCGTTGAACGCCGAGGGCCACATCACACCATGTAACCGGTGTTTCACCACACGTACACGTTTCGCGTCACTGTCCGCCGGAAGCAGGTTCACACGGTTCGTGCAGTTTTCTCATCGGGTCCGTCAAACGTCCGGCGGGGTCCGGTGTCAACGCCCCGGACGGCCCGCACCGGTAACGGGACCGGCTGCCGCCGCTAAGGACGACGGCCCGCACCGGGCGGTTCCCGGCGGTGCCGGAGGCGCCAACTGGCCCCGGCCACAGCCGATTACGTACCCGGAGTGCCCGTGACGCCCGCCCAGTCGATCGCAAAAACCGTCCGCTTCCCGCGTTTTCCGGCCAAGTTTTAGCCCTGGCTCGACCGTGAGTTGCCGTCCCACGGACACCAGGATTCCCGCCTGGGCAATGCTGGACATCGCTCCTCGTGTGCGTGTAGATGTGGATCCATCGATGGCGGCGCAGCACGATCTGGGGGTTTGCGATGCTATATGGCGAATCGCACCAGGTGGAAAGGCGGACGCCATGAGCGCTCCGCATCTGCCGAAAGTGGCTGGAATCGATCCAGCAGTTACAGCGTCAGCGCACACTCCGGCGCCCACGCCCGTTTCCACCTCACCCTCCACCCCGCCTCGAACCGCCCCCGCCCAGGCCGTACCGCCTGCCGCGAGCAGCGTCATCCAGGACCGGCTGGCGGGCATGGTCTCCGACCTCACCACCCTCCACGAGCTCACCGAACGCCTCACCCGCGCCAGTGACCTCGCATCCTCCCTCCAGGAGTTCCTGCGCGCCGGCGCCGCACTCGTCGGCGCCCGCCGCGGACTCGTCGTCCTGGAGCCCTCCGACGGCCTCGGCCCCGGCACCACGATCGGCCTCGGCCTGGGCCGCGCGGACCTCGGACACATCGAGACGGTGCCGCGCAGCGCCACCTCCTACGGCCGCATCCTCGACGGACTCCCCGACGCCCACGGCGGCTCCGAGGTGCTCCCCGAACCCGGCGCCCCGGTGCCGTCCCCCGCGGCCGGCGGCCACGAACCCACCGTCGACCCCCGCCACCGCGAGGTCGCGGCCCGGCTCGGCTACGCCGCCAGCTACGCGCTGCCGCTGACCGCGGACGCCACCGGCCGGCTCGGCGCCGCCGTCTGGCTCTACGACGAACAGGCCGAACCGGACGACCGCCAGCGCGACCTCGTCGGGCTCTACGTCCGGCACGCCGCCGAGCACCTGGCCCGGATGCTGGAGGTGGAGCGCTCCCGCGCCCGGCTCGCCACCGTCTCCGAGGAACTGCTGCCCAGCCGGCTGCCCCGGATCCCCGGCGTCCAGCTCGCCGCCCGGCACCACACCGGGCCGCGGGGCGGCGGCGACTGGTACGACGCGCTCCCGCTGCCCGAGGGCGCCATGGGACTGGCCGTCGGCTCCGTCACCGGCTCCGGGCCGAGCGCAATCGCCGCGATGGGCCGGCTGCGGGCCTCGCTGCGCGCGTACGCCGTCATGGAGGGCGAGGACCCCGTCGCGGTCCTGTCCGACCTGGAGCTGCTGCTGCGGCTGACCGAACCCGCGCGCTCGGCCACCGCGCTCTTCGCGTACTGCGAGCCCGCCGCCCGGAAGATCATCCTCGCCGGGGCCGGGCACACCCCGCCCCTGCTCATCGGCGAGCGGCGCACCGAGTACGTGGAGACCTCCCTCTCCGCGCCGCTGGGCATGCTGGCGTGCTGGGAGGCACCGAGCGTGGAGATCGAGCCCGCACCCGGAGAAACGGTGCTGCTCTACACGGACGGCCTGCTGCGGCGCACCGGCGACCCCATGGACCGGGCCTACGCCCGGCTGCACGCGGCGGCCGCGGGGGTCCCCCGTAGCGCCCGGGACGACCCGGCGGCCCTCTGCGACCACATCCTGCGCACCGTGCTGCCCGGGGAAGACCCGGACGCCGTGGCGGCCGACCCGGCCGAGGACATCGTGCTGCTCGCGGCCCGGTTCGACTGACGCGGGGCCCACGGAAACGCCGCCGTCGGCTCCCGGCACCGGGCCGGCCGGGGCTCGTCGCCCGGTATGACTGATATGTCACAGCCATCGCCGGGCGCCGCCTCCCCCCACATACGATGAACGGGGTCCGTACCCGGACCCTGCATGTCGTAGCGGCTGAGGAGAAGACGTGGCGGACGAGCTCACCCCGGAGACCCCGGCAGAAGAGCAGCCCCAGAAGAAGCACAAGCAGCGCAAGAACGCGCTGTACCCGGGCGTCAGCGAGGAACTCGCGGAGAACATGCGCACCGGCTGGGCCGACACCGAACTGCGCGGCCTGGAGCCCATCGCGCAGGCGGGGCACACCGCCGACCGCCGCGCCGCGCTGTCCGCGCGCTTCCCCGGCGAGCGCCTGGTCGTCCCGGCCGGCCGGCTGAAGACCCGCTCGAACGACACGGAGTACCCCTTCCGCGCGTCGACCGAGTACGCCTACCTCACCGGTGACCAGACCGAGAACGGCGTGCTGGTCCTGGAGCCCACGGGCCCGTCCGGCCACACCGCCACCATCTACCTGCTGCCCCGCTCCGACCGGGAGAACGGCGAGTTCTGGCTGTCCGGCCAGGGCGAGCTGTGGGTCGGCCGCCGGCATTCCCTGGCCGAGGCCGAGCAGCTGCTCGGGATCCCCGCCAAGGACGTGCGCGAGCTGGCCGACGCCCTCACCGAGGCCGAGGGCCCCGTGCGCGGCGTGCGCGGCCACGACGCCGTCATCGAGAAGGCGCTGACCGACAAGGTCACCGCCGAGCGCGACGAGGAACTGCGGGTCTACCTCTCCGAGGCCCGCGCGGTGAAGGACGAGTTCGAGATCGGCGAGCTCCAGAAGGCCTGCGACTCCACCGTCCGCGGCTTCGAGGACGTCGTGAAGGTCCTCGACAAGGCCGAGGCCACCTCGGAGCGCTACATCGAGGGCACCTTCTTCCTGCGCGCCCGCGTCGAGGGCAACGACGTCGGCTACGGCTCGATCTGCGCCGCCGGCCCGCACGCCTGCACCCTGCACTGGGTCCGCAACGACGGCGACGTCCGCGCCGGCGACCTGCTGCTGCTCGACGCCGGTGTGGAGACCCACTCCCTCTACACCGCCGACGTCACGCGCACGCTGCCCATCAACGGCACGTACACCGAGATCCAGCGCAAGATCTACGACGCGGTCTACGAGTCCCAGGAAGCCGGCATCGCCGCCGTGAAGCCGGGCGCGAAGTTCCGCGACTTCCACGACGCCTCCCAGCGCGTGCTCGCCGAGAAGCTCGTCGAGTGGGGTCTGGTCGAGGGTCCCGCCGAGCGCGTCCTGGAGCTGGGCCTGCAGCGCCGCTGGACCCTGCACGGCACCGGTCACATGCTCGGCATGGACGTCCACGACTGCGCCGCCGCCCGCACCGAGGCCTACGTCGACGGGACGCTGGAGCCGGGCATGTGCCTGACCGTCGAGCCCGGTCTGTACTTCCAGGCCGACGACCTGACCGTGCCCGAGGAGTACCGCGGCATCGGGGTCCGGATCGAGGACGACATCCTCGTCACCGAGGACGGCAACCGGAACCTGTCGGCCGGTCTGCCCCGCACCTCGGTCGAGGTCGAGGCCTGGATGGCACGGCTCAAGGGCTGACGCGTTCCTCATGTGCCGGTGGGCGGGAACCGGACGGTTCCCGCCCACCGGCGCGAGCGGGGGGGCGTGCCGCCTGCCGCCTGCCGCCTGCCGCCTGCCGCCTGCCGCCTGCCGCCTACGACACCTTCAGGAGCGCGTCGCCGCGCCACTTCAGCATCTTGTCGAAGCTCACCACCGCTCCCCGGCCCGGCCGGTTGCGGAGGCGGACGTGGTCGGAGAGCTCGGCGATCAGTCCCAGGCCCCGGCCGTGCTCGGCCAGGGAGGGTCTGCGGCGGGACACAGTGGCCGGCGGGAACCCGGGCCCCGAATCGGTCACCTCGATGCGGCAGCGGTCCCCGTCCAGATAGGCCGTGACGTGGTACGCCTCGGTCCCGTCCGGGACACCGACGGCACGGGCGCCCCCGCCCGAGGCCCCGCCGTGACCGCCGTGATCACGGTGGTCTCCTTGGCCACCACCGTGTTCCACCGCGTTCGCACAGGCCTCGGTCAGGGCGACCGACAGGTCGAAGGAGATGTCCGGATCCACCCCCGCGGTCTCCATGGCTCCCAGCAGCAGTCGCCGTGCGAGCGGCACGCTCGCGGCTTCGCGCCTCAAGTGGAGAGACCACCAGATGCTCATACGGATACCTATTGCCGCCCACGGGCGGGCGTAAGCCCCCGAGCGCCGGGAGAGCCCGCATTCGGCCGATGCGACACTCCCGGGCACCGGTGTATGCCCGGCCGGGACGCCGTTTCCGGCCCTCCGCTGACTACGCACTGTGCCCGCGCTGACGGCACGCCGTGCGCGCGCTGACCTTGGACCGGAACCCTACGGTCCCTCCAGTACCTGCCGTATGCAGGGCTTAAGCGCAGTGCGATGATGGCCCGGCCATGACTACCACCCACACGACACGCGCCGGAGCAGACCTCCGGACGACCCGGGCCGCGGTGTTCACCGCGGTCTGCGTCGCGCTGTCCGCAGCCGGCCACGCCGTGGCCTCCTGCGCAACCGTGCCGTGGTGGGCACTGGCCCTGGCCTTCGTCGCCGTCTTCGCGGTCGCGGCACCCCTCGCGGGGCGCTGCCGTCCGCTGCCGGGCATCGCCGCCGGGCTCGTCGTCGGCCAGCTCGCACTGCACACGCTGTTCGGACTCGGCCAGCACGGCGCCGCTGCCGCCCAGGCCCCGGCCGAGGGGGCCGACGCCTCGCTCGCGGCGCTCGCCGCCCGGCTGATCTGCGGGGGCAACTCCGTACCGCTCAGCCCGGCCGACGCCCGGCAGATCCTGGAGACCGCCGGACTGGACCCGGCCGCCCTGGCCGGGGAGGCCGCCGCGCAGGCCCACATGGCCCACGCGCACATGGCATCCGCCTCCGCGGAGCCCTCGATCGGCCTGTTCAGCCCGGCCATGCTGGCCGGCCACCTGCTGGCCGCACTCGCGGCCGGCTGGCTCCTGGCCCGCGGCGACGCCGCACTGTTCCGGCTGATCGAGCTGTCCCGGCTGTCCCGCGAGGCCGATCCGGTACGTCCGCTGCGCGCCGCGCTGGCCTTCGTACGCGCCCTCGCGGCCGGACTCCCCGGCGCGCCCGCCCGTGGCCCCCGGGCCCGCCGCACCACAGCGGCACCCGCCGTCGCGACCGGCCTCGACGCGCTCCTGCACACGGTCATCAGGCGCGGACCGCCCGCGGCGGCGTTCACCCTCGCAGCCTGACGCGGCACCCCACTCCCCGTACGCACAGCGGGAGCACCGGTGCCGCGACCTCCGCGCGCGCCCGTGCCCGGAGAGACCGTCACCCCGCATCCTGGAGTGTCCCGCCGTGAAGACCTCTCGCGTCTCCCTCGTCGCCGCCCTCGCCGCCGGCGCCGTCCTCGTCCTGTCCGGTCCCGCCTTCGCGCACGTCAGCGTGCAGCCCTCGGGCGAGGCGACGAAGGGCGGGTACGCGGTCATCAACTTCAAGGTGCCCAACGAGCGCGACAACGCCTCGACCACGCAGCTCGAAGTGAACTTCCCCGTAGACCAGCCGCTCACGTCCGTGATGCCGCAGGACATCCCGGGCTGGACCGTCACCGTCGAGAAGAGCAAGCTCGACAAGCCGCTGACCGTGCACGGCAAGCAGGTCAACGAAGCCGTCACCAAGGTGACCTGGACCGGCGGCAAGATCGAGCCCGGCAAGTTCCAGCAGTTCCCGGTCTCCGTCGGCAAGCTCCCCGACAACGCCGACCAGATGGTCTTCAAGGCCATCCAGACGTACGACAACAACGAGGTCGTGCGCTGGATCGAGGAGAGCAAGCCGGGCGCGGCCGAGCCGCAGACCCCGGCCCCCGTGCTGAAGCTGACCGCCGCCAAGGCGGCCGACGACCACCACGACGACGACGCCGCCAAGCCCGCCGCCGGGGCCACCGCCACCGCCGGCGACAAGAAGGACGCGCACGACGAGGCCGCCGCCAAGAGCGACTCCGACACGACGGCCCGTGCCCTCGGCATCGCCGGCATCGTGATCGGCCTCGGTGGCGTCGCCTTCGGCATCGCCTCGCGCCGCCGCGCCTCCTGACACCGCGCGCCCACGGGCGCTGTCGTTACGAGTACGTCCGCATCATCCCCGATCCCAGGGACACCTCTTCATGCGCACCACACGTGTGACGGTCGCCGCCCTCGCGGTGGCCACCGCCCTCGCCCTCACCGCCTGCGGCAGTGAGACGGCCAAGAACACCGGGACGGTCACGCAGATCTCCGGCCAGAAGAAGGCCGGAGCCGCCACCGTCCTCGACCGCCCCTTCGACAAGCCGGAGCTGGTCCTCACGGACACCACCGGCAAGCCGTGGAACCTGCGCGAGCAGACCAAGGGCCGCCCGACCCTCATCTACTTCGGCTACACGAACTGCCCGGACGTCTGCCCCCTGACGATGAGCAACATCGCCGTCGCCAAGAAGGCGCTCCCCCAGGCGGACCGGGACAAGCTCCAGGTCGTCTTCGTCACCACCGACCCCGAACGGGACACCCCCGACTCCCTCGGCGCGTGGCTCAGGGCCCAGGACCCGTCCTTCACCGGACTGACCGGGGACTTCGCCACCATCCAGGCCGCCGCACGCTCACTCGGCATCGGTATCGAGGCCCCCAAGAAGGAGGCCGACGGCAGCGTCGTCTCCATGCACGGGGCCCAGGTCATCGCGTTCTCGCCCAAGACCGACGAGGGCTACGTCCTCTACGGCGAGGGCACCACCGTCGATGACTACACCAAGGACCTGCCGAAGATCGTCAAGGGAGAGAACCCGTGAACACCCGCACCACCCGCACCCTCGCCGTCGCCCTCTCCCTGACGGCGGCGCTCGCGATATCCGGCTGCTCGTCCTCCGGCTCTTCCGGCTCTTCCGGCTCCTCGGACACCGCCGGGGAATCGGCCAAGCCGAAGATGACGGTCAGCGGGGCCTTCATGCCCGAACCGGTCAACGACAAGATGGCCGGCGCTTTCATGGTCATCAAGAACGACTCGAAGACGGCCGACAAGCTGACCGCCGTCACCAGCCCGCTCTCGGACGATCTCCAGATCCACGAGACCAAGGACCAGAAGATGCAGCAGGTCCAGGCCATGGACGTGCCCGCGAACGGTGAGCTGAAGCTGGAGCGCGGCGGCAGCCACGTCATGTTCATGGGTCTCAAGAGCACGCCGAAGGTCGGTGACAAGGTCACCGTCGAGCTGCGTTTCGAGAAGGCCGACCCCGTCAAGGTCGAGCTGGACGTCAAGGAACGGACGTACAACGCGCAGAACTCCAATGCCCACTGACGGACCGAGGAACTGACACGCCATGACGGCCACCGCCCCCGCTCCTTCACCGGCCCGCGCCGCCCGTGCCACGGCATACCTGCCGCGGCTGGCGCTGGTCCTCGCAGCCCTGCTGGCATCCCTGTTCACCGCGGCCTCCCCGGCCACGGCACACGCCGCACTCACCGCGAGCGACCCCAAGGACGGGGCGGTGGTCGCCACGGCACCCGCCCAGGTCACCCTCTCCTTCTCGGAGCAGGTCGCCATGGGTGACGACTCCATCCGCGTCATGGACCCGCAGGGCAAGCGGGTCGACACCGGGGAACTGCGGGACATGTGCAGCGGATCGACCGTCCGCTACGGCACGGCCCTGCACACCGGCCTGCCGAACGGCACCTACACCGTCGCCTGGCAGGCCGTCTCCGCCGACAGCCACCCGGTCTCCGGCGCCTTCACCTTCTCCGTCGGCGCCCCGTCGGCCACCAGCGTCTCCCTCCCCGACCGGCAGGTGGGCGGCGGGCCCGTCGGCGTCGTGTACGACATCGCCCGCTACGCCGCCTACGCCGGGTTCACCGTCCTCGTCGGCGGCGGCGCCTTCATCCTGCTGTGCTGGCGCCGGGGCTCAGCCGAACGGCCGCTGCAGAAGCTCGTGGTGCGCGGCTGGGTCACCCTCACCGCCGCCACGCTGGCGATGCTGGTGCTGCGGACCCCGTACACCGGCTCCGGGAAGTTCGCGGACGTCTTCGACCTCGACGGGCTCCAGGCGGTCCTGGAAACCAAGACCGGCGCCTCGTTCGTCTCCCGGCTGCTGCTCCTCGGCGCGGCCGCCCTGTTCATCGCCGTGCTCTTCGGGGCCTACGCCCGGCGCCAGAAGGTTGCCGCCGAAGCCGGGCCCGTCGCGAGCGACGGCACGGACGGCACCGACACCGCCCGTTCCGCCTCCGCCTCCGCCTCCGCCTCCGCCTCCACAGAAGCCGACGAGGCTGCCGAAGCCGAAGCCGCCGACGAGGCGAAGAAGGAGACGAGCGACCTCGCCTTCGGGCTCGCCATCGGCGGCACCGTCGTGGCCGGCGGCATCGCCGCCACCTGGGCGCTCGCCGAACACGCCTCCACCGGAATCCAGCCCGGCATCGCGATGCCCGTCGACATCCTGCACCTGCTCGCCGTGGCCACCTGGCTCGGTGGCCTGGTCGCGCTGCTGGTCGCGCTCCACAAGGTGCCGGACATCGAGCGGGAGGCCGTCCAGCGCTTCTCCAAGGTCGCCTTCATCAGCGTCCTGGTCCTCGCCGTGACCGGCGTGTACCAGTCCTGGCGCCAGCTCGGCAGCTGGTCGGCCCTGACCGGGACCAGCTACGGCCGGCTCCTCATCATCAAGGTCTCGCTGGTCGCCGTCCTGGTCGCGATCGCCTGCCTTTCGCGGAAGTGGACGGGGCGGCTCGGGGAGGTCCGTTCCACCGGGGACACCGAGGCCGGGGCACCCGTGGAAGAGCCCGCCGAGGTGCTCGCGGGGGCCGATGTTTCACGTGAAACATCGAGCGGATCCGACACCGACCCCCGACGGGCCGCCCAGCTGGCACGTCAGCGCGCCGCCCGTGAGAAGGCCCGGGAGAAGCAGGTCCGCGACGCCGATCCCGGCCGCGCGGGGCTGCGCCGCTCGGTGCTCGCCGAGGCCGGTGTGGCCGTGGTCCTGCTGGCCGTGACCACCGTCCTGACCAGCACCGAGCCCGGCCGCGCCGCACAGCTGGAGACCAACCGCAGCACGGCAGGCCCGGCGGTGCCCAACCGGCCCGTCAAGATCACCCTGCCGTTCGACACCGGTGGCCAGAACGGCAAGGGCACCGTCCGGCTGGAGCTCGACCCGGGCCGGGTCGGCGCCAACACCCTGCACCTGTGGGCCGACGGCGAGGACGGCCAGCCCCTCGACCTCCCCGAGATCAAGATCGCCTTCACCCTCCCGGCCAAGGAGATCGGCCCGCTGCCGGTCGCCCCGGACCGCGACGCTCCGGGACACTGGAGCGCGTCCGGGGTCCAGCTGCCGCTCGCGGGGGAATGGCGCATCGACGTGACCGTCCGTACCTCGGACATCGACCAGACGACCGTGCAGAAGAACGTGAAGATCGGCTGAAGAGCGTGACCGAAAGCACCGGGAGCAACCCCGACATCGAGATCTCCCGGCGCCGGCTGCTGGGCACCGTCGGCGCCGCGGGCGCCGCCGGGCTCGCACTCGGCGCCACCGGCGGCGCCCTGGTGCATTCGGCGGTCTCCGACTCCCCGGCCGGCACTTCGGGGGCCGCCGGGTCTCCCGGCTCCCTCGGGGCAACGCGGGTCGCCTTCGAAGGAGACCACCAGGCGGGCATCACCACCCCACTCCAGGCCAAGGGGCACGTCCTCGCCTTCGACCTCGCCCCGGGCGCCGGGCGCAAGGAGGCCGCCGCGCTGATGCGCCGCTGGTCCGACACCGCACGGCGGCTCATGGCCGGCGAGACCGCCCCGACGTCGGACAGCGGGATCGCCCTCGACGCGGGGCCGTCCTCCCTGACCCTCACGTTCGGCTTCGGGCACTCCTTCTTCGAGCGCACCGACCTCGTGGCGCGCCGCCCGGCCGCCCTCGACCCGCTGCCGGACTTCTCCTCCGACCGCCTCGACGCCCAGCGCAGCAACGGTGACCTGTGGGTGCAGATCGGCGCCGACGACGGACTCGTCGCGTTCCACGCCCTGCGCGCGATACAGAAGGACGCCGGGGAGGCCGCCCGGGTGCGGTGGCAGATGAACGGCTTCAACCGGTCCCCCGGCGCCACCAGCACCCCGATGACCGCACGGAACCTGATGGGACAGGTCGACGGCACCGGGAACCCCAAGCCCGCCGATCCCGACTTCGACCGGCGGATCTTCGTCCAGGGCGCCGGCCCCGGGCCCGCGGAACACTCCTGGATGGCCGGCGGCTCGTACGCGGTCGTCCGCCGGATCCGGATGCTGCTCGACGACTGGGACAAGCGGTCCCTGGCACAGCAGGAGCAGGTCATCGGCCGGACGAAGGCCACCGGGGCACCCCTGACCGGCGGCAGCGAGACCACGAAGCCCGCCCTGGACAAGCTCGGCCCCGACGGCAAGCCGGTCATCGCCTCCAACGCCCACGCCCGGATCTCCGCCCCGGAACAGAACGGTGGCGCCGCGATGCTGCGCCGGCCCTTCTCCTTCCACGACGGGATCGCCCCCGACGGCACGCCCGACGCCGGACTGCTCTTCATCTGCTGGCAGGCCGACCCGCTGCGCGGATTCGTGCCGGTCCAGCGCAAGCTCGACCGCGGCGACGCGCTGTCGGAGTTCATCCGGCACGAGTCGAGCGGCCTGTACGCCGTCCCGACCGCGCCGCGCAGCGGGGAGTACGTGGGGCAGCACCTGCTCGAAGGGTGAACAGCCCCACGGAGGCGGGTGCCCCGGCATTAGGCTGATCGCATGTCGGCCACCCGCTTCACCTATCTCGGTCCCGAGGGCACGTTCACCGAAGCCGCCCTGCGCACCCTGCCGGAAGCCGCCACCCGGGAGCTCGTCCCGATGGTGTCGGTCCCGGCCGCCCTGGACGCCGTGCGGAACGGCGAGGCCGCCGCGGCGCTGGTGCCGATCGAGAACTCGGTGGAGGGCGGGGTCACCGCCACCCTCGACGAGCTGGCCTCGGGCGAGCCGCTGATGATCTACCGCGAGGTGCTGCTGCCGATCGCGTTCGCGCTGCTGGTGCGGCCCGGGACCAAGCTGTCGGACGTCAAGACCGTCACCGGGCACCCCGTGGCCCAGCCCCAGGTGCGCAACTGGCTGCGGACCCACCTGCCCGACGCGGTGTGGGAGTCGGCGGCCTCCAACGCCGACGGTGCACGGCTCGTGCAGGAGGGCCGCTTCGACGCCGCCTTCGCGGGCGAGTTCGCGGCCGCCACGTACGGGCTGGAGGCGCTGGTCACCGAGATCCACGACGCGCAGAACGCCGAGACCCGCTTCGTGCTCGTCGGCCGGCCCGCCCGGCCGGCTGCGCCCACCGGCGCCGACAAGACCTCCGTGGTCCTGTGGCTCGGCGACGACCACCCCGGTGCGCTGCTGGAGCTCCTCCAGGAATTCGCCGTGCGCGGGGTGAACCTGATGCTGATCCAGTCCCGCCCGACCGGAGAGGGCATCGGCAACTACTGCTTCGCGGTCGACGCCGAGGGCCACATCTCCGACCGCCGGGTGAGCGAGGCGCTGATGGGCCTCAAGCGAACCTGCCCGCAGGTGCGCTTCCTGGGCTCCTATCCGCGGGCCGGGGTCGCTGTGAGTGAGGTGCGGGCCGCGCGGCCGGGAACCTCCGACGGCGACTTCACGGAGGCCTCCGACTGGCTGACGCGCTGCCTCGACGGCCGGGCGTAGGTCGTCGTCCACTGTCCACAGAGTTATCCACAGGCCGAGATGGGGACCTGGGGACAAGTCGACAGAGCGGCGCGACAAGGTCGACAAATCGGCCGGGTGGCCCAGGTTTCGCGCTGGGGAGCGGTAGGTGAACGGCGTCACCCCTGCATCGCCGATCAACTCTTTGGAGCGAGCCATTCCCACCCGAATGAGTGTGTGAGGGCGGTTTGAACCCTGATCGACCCCGACCGCTTGCCGCTCCCTATTGATCTCATTCCGTGTCCACAGAACCGGCGCACAGCCTGTGGATAAGACGGCTCCAGGGGGAATTCCTGTGGACAAGGAAGCCCCCGTGCGGCTGCTCGGGCCCCGGCCACCGCCCGCCGTTGTGCCCCTTTTCGGGGAATGGGGCCGGTTTTATCGACCGGCCCGCGGCGGCCGGATCCGGCCGCCGGACAAGAGTTTTCCATTCATACCAATTGGGACATAGCGACACGCAGCGTGATATCGATGTGATCCCGGGAAGCCCAGCCCGGTAGCCTGGAGGGGTGATTGACCTTCGGCTGCTCCGTGAAGACCCTGACCGTGTCCGCGCCTCGCAGCGCGCCCGTGGAGAGGACGTCGAGCTCGTCGACGCACTCCTCTCCGCCGATGAGCGGCGCAGGTCCTCCGGCATGCGCTTCGACGAGCTGCGCAACGAGCAGAAGTCCCTCGGCAAGCTCATCCCCAAGGCCTCTCCGGAGGAGCGGGCCGAGCTGCTGACCAAGGCCGAGCAGCTCAAGCAGGACGTCAGGGCCGCCGAGGCCGAGCAGAACGAGGCTGACGAGGCTGCCAAGAAGCTCCTGCTCCAGCTCGGCAACATCGTCCACAGCGACGTCCCGGTCGGCGGCGAGGAGGACTTCACCGTCCTGGAGACGCACGGCACGATCCGCGACTTCGCTGCCGAGGGCTTCGAGGCCAGGGACCACCTGGAGCTGGGCGAGTCCCTGGGCGCCATCGACGTCGAGCGCGGCGCCAAGGTGTCGGGTTCGCGCTTCTACTACCTCACCGGTGTCGGCGCCCTGCTGGAGCTGGCCCTGGTCAACGCCGCGATCGCGCAGGCCACCGAGGCCGGCTTCATCCCGATGCTCACCCCCGCGCTGGTCCGCCCGCGCGCCATGGAGGGCACCGGCTTCCTCGGCCAGGCCGCGGAGAACGTCTACCACCTGGAGAAGGACGACTACTACCTGGTCGGCACCTCCGAGGTCCCGCTCGCGGCGTACCACATGGACGAGATCATCGACGCCGACAAGCTGCCCCTGCGTTACGCCGGCTTCTCGCCGTGCTTCCGCCGCGAGGCCGGTACGTACGGCAAGGACACCCGCGGCATCTTCCGCGTCCACCAGTTCGACAAGGTCGAGATGTTCTCGTACGTCGCGCCGGAGGACGCCGAGGCCGAGCACCAGCGCCTCCTCGACTGGGAGAAGCAGTGGCTGACCAGCCTGGAGCTGCCGTTCCAGGTGATCGACGTCGCCACCGGCGACCTGGGCTCCTCCGCCTCCCGCAAATTCGACTGCGAGGCCTGGATCCCGACCCAGGGCAAGTACCGCGAGCTGACTTCCGCCTCCAACTGTGACGGCTTCCAGGCCCGCCGCCTGTCGATCCGCTACCGCGAGGGCAAGAAGACCGCGCCCCTGTCCACGCTGAACGGCACCCTGTGCGCCGTCCCGCGCACCATCGTCGCCATCCTGGAGAACCACCAGCAGGCCGACGGCTCGGTGCGGGTTCCCCCGGTGCTCCGTCCGTACCTGGGCGGCCGCGAAGTGCTGGAGCCGATCGCCAAGTGAGCCCGGCCCCGTTCCCCTACAAGCTCGTCGCGACGGACCTCGACGGCACGCTGCTGCGTGACGACGACAGCGTCTCGGAACGCACCCGTGAAGCGCTCGCCGCGGCCACCGCGGCGGGCGCGGCGCACATCGTCGTCACCGGCCGGGCCGTGCCCTGGACCCGGCACGTGCTGGACGACCTCGGCTACAAGGGGATCGCCGTCTGCGGGCAGGGCGCCCAGGTCTACGACGCCGGGGCGCACCGGCTGCTGACCTCGGTGACGCTGGACCGGCAGCTGGCCGGACTGGCGCTGTCGAAGATCGAGGCCGAGGTGGGTCCGCTGGCCCTGGCCGCCAGCCGGGACGGGGTGGACGGCGAGGTCCTGTTCGGCCCCGGCTACCAGGTGCAGGAGGGCCTCCCCGCGCAGTACCTGGAGGACACCTCGGCGGTCTGGACGGCACCGCTGAACAAGCTGTACATCCAGCACCCGGGGATGGGCGAGGACGAACTGGTCAAGGTGGCACGGGCGATCGTGGGCAACCTGGTCGACATCGTGATGGCCGGTCCGGGGATAGTGGAGATCCTGCCGCTGGGCCTGAGCAAGGCCACGGGCCTCTCGCTCGCCGCCCGCCGACTGGGTGTGAAGGCCGCCGAGACGATCGCCTTCGGCGACATGCCCAACGACATCCCGATGTTCGGCTGGGCCGCGCACGGCGTCGCGATGGCCAACGCCCATGCGGAGCTGAAGGCCGTGGCCGACGAAGTCACCACCTCCAACCAGGAGGACGGCATCGCGGTGGTGCTGGAGCGCCTGCTGGGCGCCGCGTAGCACGACGTGTAGGGGTACGAGAGGTCCGGGACGGCCCGCGCCGCGAGGCGCGCTCGAAGTGGCTGCCCCGGACCTTTTGTTGCTCCCCGCACCCCTCACTCTGCCGGGGGCGCAGGACCCGTACCAGCGAATTTCCCGGCGGCGCGGAGGGCGGAGCCGGTGTTTCACGTGAAACATCGGCCGGACGTCAGGAGGCGGCGGCTGCCGGGCGGGGGTCCGGGTGCAGGGTCAGCGGCCAGGCGAGCAGCCCGACGGCGAGCGAGATGGCGTGGCCGAGGTCGGTGAAAGTACCGCCGGTGAGCAGCGGGAGGCCGAAGAAGGCCACGGCTCCGGCGAGGTACAGCCATCTCCAGGGGCCCGGGAGCCGGTAGGTCAGAACGCCGACGGAGGCCGCGATGCCGTAGCTGACGCCGATGTCGACGACGTGGGTCATGCTGTGCGGCGCACGGTTGTCCTGGATGGCCATCAGGAGGAACTTCTGGCTGACGAGGGTGGCGACGACGTGGGCGGTCGCGACGATCACGAGCCAGCGCAGGGTTCCGAGCCAGCGCTCGACGGTGGCGTGGAAGAGCTCGAAGAGCACGGCGTACAGGGCGAGGGAGGCCGGGTCCTCGATCCAGAAGGCACTGCTGATCAGGGCCCGTATCGGGTGTTTGACCAGTTCGTGGATGTTGCTGCTGTTGCGGTGGAGCAGGACGTGCTCGACCCGGTCGGGCGCGATCACGACGACGACACTGGTGACGGCGATGATGAGCAGCCAGATGTGGGTTCCGGGCGAGGCACGTATCCAGGACCGCAGGGGCCTGGACGGCTCGGGCTCGGTGTGCTCGATCATGCATCGATGATGCCGTGTACGACGGTGCCCCGCCTGGCCGGTGGGCCGGGCGGGGCACGGGTTGCGCGGGGGCCCTACTCCTCGCCGGCGAGGGTGAGGCGGCGCAGCTTCTGGCCCGCGTACGCGGTGGCGCCGACGGTGACCACGATCAGCAGGACCACGGCGGTGGGCAGGCCGACGCTCGCGTCCACGTACCCCTGTCCGGCCACCTTCTCGGCCAGGGCGAGGGACCACTGCTGGACGCTGAGGGTCTTGGCCCCGGAGACCAGGCTGCCGAAGAGGGACTCCCAGATCAGGGCGTAGACCAGGCCGAAGACGACCGCGTGCCGGCTGACCGTGCCCAGCAGCAGGAACAGGGCGCTGTAGGCGATCGAGGCGACGAGCGCGGCGACCGTGTAGGCCACGGCGATCTGCTGGCCGTTGCCGTTGAGGATGAAGCCCGCGATCAGGGTCGGGATGGCGGAGAAGGCCATCGTGACGGCGATCGCGACGATCAGCTTGGTCAGGATGATCGTCGGGCGCTTCACCGGCTTGGAGAGCAGGTAGACGATCGATCCGTCGTCGATCTCGGGTCCGATGGCTCCGGTGCCGGCGATGACGCCGATCAGCGGGACCATCGTCGCGAGGGCGAAGCCGCCGAGCAGGTCGGCCGCCACCTTGTCGTCCACGCCGGTGAAGCCGCGGACCGCGACGGCGATGACGATCAGCAGGGCGGGCAGCGCGAAGAGGATCAGCGCTCGGCGGCGGCCGAGCAGGGCCCGGTAGGTGAGCCGGGCGACGGTGGGGTTGTACATGGGTGCCAGCTCCTTCAGGCCGCGACGAGGTAGGAAAAGACCGACTCGAGGGACTCGTCGGAGGGCGAGACCGTCAGCAGCCGGATGCCGTGCGCGCGGGCGACCTGCGGCAGCAGCTCGGTGAAGCGCCCGAAGTCGACGGCCTGGACGCGCAGGGCGCCTTCCTTCAGGTCGACCTCGATACCGGCCGTGGACGGGTCGGCGATCAGGGCCGCGGCGAGGGCCCGGTCGTCGGAGGAGCGGATGAGGTAGCGGTGGGGGCGGTCCGTCATCAGGCGGCGGATCTTGCGGAAGTCGCCGGAGGCCGCGTGCCGGCCGGCGACCACCACCTCGATGTGGGAGGCGAGCTGCTCGACCTCCTCCAGGATGTGGGAGGAGAACAGCACGGTGCGGCCCTCGTCGCCCATGCGCCGCAGCAGGTCCATGAGCTGCATGCGCTGGCGCGGGTCCATGCCGTTGAAGGGCTCGTCGAGGAGTAGGACCGAGGGGTCGTGGACGAGCGCGGAGGCCATCTTCACGCGCTGGCGCATGCCCTTGGAGTACGTGGAGATCTTGCGGTCCTGCGCGTACTCCATCTCGACGGTGGCGAGCGCCCGCTGGGCGTCCGCGGCGTCGAGCCCGTGGAGCTCGGCGTTGGCGACGACGAACTCCCGGCCGGTGAGGAAGTCGTACATCGCCTCGCGCTCGGGGACGACGCCGATCTGCTTGTAGACCTGCTCGTTGCGCCAGATCGGCGCGCCGTCGAGGGTCACGGTGCCCGTGGAGGGGGCGAGGAAGCCGCCCATCATGTTGATGAGGGTGGACTTCCCGGCGCCGTTGGGGCCCAGCAGGCCGGTGACGCCGGGACCGATGCGCATGGTCACGTCGTTGACGGCGACGACGTTCCCGAACCAGCGGGAGGTGTGGTCGATGTCGATGATGGTCACAGCCCGGCCTTCCGGTATCGGGCCATCAGGGCGGCGTATGAGCCGACGATGAGGCCGAGGGCGACGAGCAGGTAGACGGCGCCGACCCCGGCGGAGGGGCCCTCGCCGCCGGGGAAGGCGGAGGTCGCGCCGAGGAAGGCGGTCTGCACGCCGTCGATCAGGGTGATGGGGGAGAACAGGCCCATCCAGTCGATGGCCGCGGTGTGGCCGGTGTTGTAGGCCACGCCCTGCACCGCCGTGACGGCGCCGTAGGGAATCAGGAGCAGGCCGATGACGGCGGCGACGCCGAACCCGCGGCGCGGGGTGAGCGCGGCCATGACCAGGCCGAGTCCCGCGAAGAGCAGCGACAGCAGCAGTACGGACACCAGTCCCTGCCCGAATCCCTTGGTCTGGTCGGCGAAGTCGAACTTCGCCAGCAACGAGCCGATCCACATGATCAGCAGCGGGGTGGCGGTGAGGATGAAGAGGGCCGAGGCCATGGCCGCGTACTTGGCCACGACGTAGTCGACCCGCTCGATCGGCCGCGAGAAGTACAGCGGCACGGTCTTGAAGCGCAGGTCCCGGGAGACCGACTGGGGTGCCTGGGAGGCGAGGTAGAGGCCGATGATCACCTGGGTGGTCAGGGCGTACGTCGTGTACTTGATCGGCAGGTCGGTGGAGCCGGGAACGGCGATCGCCACCGCGACGATGATCAGCGCGGGGACGCACATCACCGCGAAGAGGATCATCGGCAGCACCTTGGACTTGGCGGAGCGGCCGAGTCCGTACGCGCCCCGGAGGGACTGCGAGAAGAGGGAGGTGCGGGCGTAGGCGCGTCCGAGGCGAGGGCCGTCGTAGGACCGGTAGCCGATGTTGTGGATCTGGGTCGAGGTGTCAGGCGCCATCGGAACCGGCTCCCTTCTGCTGGGTCTGGAACTGCGGGACGGGCACGGCGGCCGCGGCGGCCTGCGCGGCCCGGTCGCCGTCGCGGAAGACCTCGGCGATGTGGTGGCGGCGCTGCTCCATGCGGACCAGGCCGAGCCCGAGGTCGGCGACGGTGTCGCGGACGGTGTCGTACGTGTCCTCGCCGGTGGCCTCGACCAGGAGGATGTGGCCGGCGCCGGGCAGGCCCTGCTCCTCGCCCGCGTGCAGGACGATGCCCGCCGCGGTGAGCGCCGCACGCACGGCGGCGGAGCCATCCGGGTGCACGTCGGAGTCGGTGACCTCGACCGCCAGGGTGGTGGTGGTCTGGGTGAAGTCGCTGGTGGAGCTGGAGCGCAGCAGCTTGCCGCCGTCGACGACGACCACGTGGTCGCAGGTCCGCTCCAGCTCGCCGAGGAGGTGGGAGGTGACCAGGACGGAGATGCCGAAGTCGGTGTGGATGCGGCGGATCAGGCCGAGCATCTCGTCGCGGCCGACCGGGTCCAGACCGTTGGTCGGCTCGTCGAGGAGGACCAGCTGCGGGTCGTGGACGAGCGCCTGGGCCAGTTTGACCCGCTGCTTCATGCCGGTGGAGTAGCCGCCGATGGGGCGGTAGCGCTCCTCGTACAGCCCGACGTGGCGCAGGGTGTCGGCCGTGCGCTCGCGGGCCGCGGTCGGCGGCAGCCCCGACATGCGCGCCATGTGGACGACGAACTCCGTGGCGGAGACGTCGGGTGGCAGGCAGTCGTGTTCGGGCATGTAGCCGACGCGTTCACGGATGGCGCTGCCATGCGTGGCGACGTCGAGTCCGAGCACGGCGGCGCGGCCCTCGGTGGCGGGGGACAGTCCGAGCAGGATCTTGATCAGCGTGGACTTGCCGGCTCCGTTGGCGCCCACAAGCCCGGTCACTCCGGGCCCGATGTCCAGGGAGAGCCGGTCGAGGGCGGTCACTCGGGGGTACCGCTTGCTCAGGCTTTCGGTCGCGATGACAGTCACGCGTTCGACGTTAGTGCCGCGGACGGGCCGGATCGTCAGACCTGGAGCGGGATCACGTATCCGCCTTGAGGACTACGGGCCCTGACCCAAGGCTGATGCCGGCCCGGCCGCCGGCGGGCACCGTGGGCGCTTGGGCATGGCCCGGACAAGTTTGTCCACAGGTCCGTGCACGGGCCTTGACGTGATCTCCGGTCATTGTCACATTCATCAGTGTCAAGTTACGGGCGCGCACGCCTACAGGACGGACGGCTGGCATGGCTGGGGAAACCAAGCAACGCACCGCGCACGACCGGGCAGGACTCTCCGACGGACTGCGCGGGTTCAGAGAGGTCCAGCGCCTCGCCTACGAGTGCGCCGAGACCGTGGCGGCGCAGCTCCGGCCCGGCGTGACCGAGCGGGAGGCGGCCCGGATGCAGCGCGACTGGCTGCGCGAGCGCGGGGTGCGGGACTGGTTCCACCTGCCCTTCGCCTGGTTCGGCGACCGCACCGCCTTCGCGAACTTCAAGATCCCCCTCCAGTTCTTCCCGACGGGGCGGAAGCTGGAGCCGGGCATGCCGTTCATCCTCGACATGGCCCCCGTGTACCGGGGATACGCCGCCGACATCGGGTACTCCGGCAGCCTCGGCCTGCACCCCGTGCAGGACCGGCTGATGTCCGACCTGCGCCCGCACCGGGAGCTGATCCTGGAGCAGGTGCGCGAACGCCGTTCCCTCCGGGAGATCTACGAGAACGTCGAGCGGCTGATGACCCGCCAGGGGTACGCCAACCGCCACCGGGCCTACCCCTTCGGCGTCATCGCGCACAAGATCGACCGCGTCGCGGAGCGGCGCTGGTCCCCGACCGCGTTCGGGTTCGGTACGCAGTCCCTCAGGGGACTGGTCTCGGACGCCCTGCACGGGCACCGCGAGGGCTGGTCCCCGCTGTGGAGTCCGTACCACTTCTCCGACCACCCGCCGCAGCCCGGCCTGTGGGCGGTGGAGCCGCACCTGGGCTTCCGGGGGACCGGCGCGAAGTTCGAGGAGATCCTGGTGGTCACCGACTCCCGGGACCCCGAGGAGAGCGCGTTCTGGCTGGACGACGACCTGCCGCACGTGCGGCGCTGGGCTGAGGAGAAGGCGGCATGAGCGCGATGAGCGGTACGGCACTGGCGGGCGCCCGGGAGCGCTGGGTGAGCACCGGCGGCATCGAACTGTGCGTCGCGGAGCTCGGGGAGACGGACCGTCCGACCGTGGTGCTGGTGCACGGCTACCCGGACAGCAAGGAGGTCTGGTCGGAGGTCGCGGAGCGGCTCGCGTCCCGCTTCCACGTGGTCCTGTACGACGTACGCGGGCACGGGCGCTCCTCTGCGCCGGTGCCGCTGCGCGGGGGCTTCACCCTGGAGAAGCTGACCGACGACTTCCTGGCCGTGGCGGACGCGGTCAGCCCGGACCGCCCGGTGCACCTGGTCGGCCACGACTGGGGCTCCGTACAGGGCTGGGAGTTCGCCACGGTCGCCCGCACCGAGGGGAGGATCGCCTCCTTCACCTCCATGTCGGGCCCCTCGCTCGACCACTTCGGGCACTGGATCAAGAAGCGGATGACGCGGCCGACCCCGCGGCGGGCCGCCCAGCTGCTGAACCAGGGCGTGAAGTCCTGGTACGTCGGCATGCTGCACACCCCGGTGCTGCCGGAGCTGGCCTGGCGCGGGCCGCTCGGCAAGCGCTGGCCGAAGATCCTCCAGCGGACGGAGAAGCTCTCGGACAGCTCCTATCCGACCGCCTCGCTCCGCGAGGACGCGGCGCACGGAGCCTGGCTCTACCGCGACAACGTCCGGCCGCGGATGCGCCGGCCGCGCACCGACGCCTACGCGCACGTACCGGTGCAGCTGATCGTGCCGACCGGGGACGCGTTCCTCTCCGAGCGGCTCTACGACGACACGGAGCTGTGGGCCCCGGACCTGCTGCGGCGGACCCTGCCCGCCAAGCACTGGATCCCGCGGACCCGGCCGGACCAGGTGGCGTCGTGGATCTCCGAGTTCGTGACCGCACGGGAGGAACCGGCCGCGCGGGCACCGCGGCAGAAGGCCCCCGGCCGCCACTCCGACCGGTTCGGCGGCCGGCTGGTGCTGGTCACGGGCGCCGCCAGCGGCATCGGACGGGCCACCGCGTTCGCGTTCGCCGAGGCCGGGGCCCGGGTCGTGGCCGTGGACCGGGACGCCGAGGGCGCGGCGCGCACCGCCGAGATGGCCCGGCTGGTCGGTGCGGCCGACGCCTGGGGCGAGTGCGTCGACGTCAGCGACGAGCAGGCGATGGAGAAGCTCGCGGCGAAGGTCGCCACCGAGTACGGCATCGTCGACGTCCTCGTGAACAACGCCGGGATCGGGCTGTCGGGCTCCTTCCTGGAGACCACCTCCGAGGACTGGAAGAAGGTCCTCGACGTCAACCTGTGGGGTGTCATCCACGGCTGCCGGATCTTCGGGAAGCAGATGGCCGAGCGCGACCAGGGGGGCCACATCGTCAACACCGCCTCCGCCGCCGCCTACCTGCCCTCCCGGACCCTGCCCGCCTACAGCACCTCCAAGGCGGCGGTGCTGATGCTGAGCGAGTGCCTGCGCGCGGAGCTCGCCGGCAAGTCGATCGGCGTCTCGGCGATCTGCCCGGGAATCGTCAACACCAACATCACCGCCACCTCGCGGTTCGCCGGGGTGGACGCGGCCGAGGAGAAGCGCCGTCAGGAGCGCTCCTCGCGGCTGTACGGGCTGCGCAACTTCCCGCCGGAGAAGGTCGCCGACGCGATCCTGCTGGCCGTGGTGAAGAACCAGGCGGTGGTGCCGGTGACCCCGGAGTCCAAGGGCGCCCTGTGGATGTCCCGTTTCGCGCCGCGCGCGCTGCGGCGGATCGCGAGGGTGGAGCCCCGGCTGTGAGCGGGGACGGACGGGGCCGGGCCGCGGCCGGGGGAGCGAGCCCGGCGTGGAGAGAGCCGGGCACGGCCATACCCCGCTCCTCCCGGCGGTCGTACCATCCCTCGCAGGAGGGCTCGCTGCGCAGGGCGGTCGAGTGCCTGGCGGCGTCTCCTGCCGCCCGGACCGCGGCGGGCGCGGTCGGGCGAGCCGCCATGTCGTAGGGAGCCGGGATTGTCCGATCAGGCGGTAGCCGAGTACCGGATCGAGGATCTGGCCCACCACAGCGGAGCGACGGTACGCACGATCCGGGCGTACCAGGACCGCGGTCTGCTTCCGAAGCCGGAGCGCCGCGGCCGGTCCAACGTCTACCGGGACACGCATCTGGCGCGGCTGCGGCAGATCGCGGACCTGCTGGACCGCGGCTACACCCTGGCCTCCATCAAGGAGTTGCTGGAGGCCTGGGACGCGGGGCGCGGACTGGGCGGCGTACTCGGCCTGGTGGCCGAGGTGCACGGACCGTGGACCGACGAGGAGGCGGCCCGCATCAGCCGGGCCGACCTCAACGAGCGGTTCGGGGGCCGGCCCGACGACGACGCCGTGGACGAGGCCTGCGAGCTGGGGGTGCTGGAGCGGATCGCGGGGCGCCCGGACGAGTTCCTGGTGCCGTCACCGCAGGAGCTGGCGGTCGCGGCCGAGCTGTACGCGGCCGGGGTACCGCTGGTGGCGATCACCGGACACCTGCGCGAGCTGCGCGGGCAGGTCGAACACATAGCCTCCCGCTTCCTGGAGTTCACCACCGAGCACGTCTTCGCCCGCTACCTCGGTCAGGTGCCGCCGACCGACGCGGACGCGGCGGAGGCGGCGACGATGGTGCGCAGGTTGCGGCCCCTGGCCCAGCAGACGGTGGATGCCGAGCTGGCGCGGGCGATGCGGCTCTTCGCGACCCGGCACCTCCAGCGGCACCTGGGGGCCGCCGGCGGGGCGCAGCCCTCGGGCCCGGCGCCGGTGGCCCTGCCCGCCGAGACGGTGCGGGCGGTGCAGGAACTGGTGGGGTCCGCGCACGTGGCGGAGTTCGTCCGGGCCGCGACGGAACGCGAGCTCCAGGCACGGACCATGAACGATCTGGTCAGCAAGGGCGGCCGATAGTGCTCGATCAGCAGTCCACAGGGCGAATCACACCCTTGTCACCGAAACCCACCGAAACAGCTGTGGACAACTCCCGTTCGGCTGTGGGGAACCCGGCCTGATCCTCAGACCACGGCCTCGAAAGCGGGGCCGGTGCGGGTGATATCGGCCACCGGTTTCTCCTCGTCCGGAGCGAGCGGTCCGGCCGGTCCGGTGGCCTGCACGCGCTCGGCCGACCGGGCGCCGCGGTCACGTCCGTAGAGGAGGGTGGCCAGGGCGAGGCCTACGCAGCCTCCCAGCAGCTGGGCCGCGACGAAGCCGGGCAGCGACTGCGGGGCGATGCCGGTGAAGGAGTCACTGAAGGCCCGCCCGACGGTGCCCGCGGGGTTGGCGAACGACCCCGAGGAGGTGAACCAGATCGCGGCGGCGATGTACGCGGCGACGGCGGACGGGATCAGCCGGGACCGTCCAATGCGGCCGAGCCCCTGGATGACCAGGACCAGGCCGGCGGTGGCGACGGTCTCCCCGATCAGCAGGTGACCGCCGTCGCGGACCTGTGTGGAGAACTCCCCGGGGGTGCGGCCGAACATCACCTCGGCGAGCACTGCCCCGCCGATGGCCCCGGCGGTCTGGGCGGTGGCGTAGACGAGGGCCTCCCGGACGTCGAGCCCCTCGCCGCCGGTGCGACGGGCCCACCACGCCGTCAGGGTGACGACCGGGTTGAGGTGGGCTCCGGACAGCGGCCCGAAGAGGGTGATGATCAACCCGAGGCCGATGGCGGAGGCGAGCGAGTTGGCGACGAGGGCCACTCCCGTGTCACGGCTGAGGGACGCGGCCTGGATGCCGGAACCGATCACCACCACGAGCAGGCTCGCGGTGCCGATGAGCTCAGCAGTCGCGCGCCGTAGCAGTGAAGCCTTATTTGTCATAGTTTCTCCCTGTGGGCAGCAGTTCAGCGGAAAATGTATTCCGTATCTTGGAAACGCGATAGAGGGGGTCCGCGTTCAACGGGGCGGCCAAAAATCGCTGCTCTTGTCCGTCCCGACCCCGCAAGCTGGGGCCATGGACGACAAACGCACCGTGAAGGTGTCCAAATACGTCTCGAAACACCTGCGGCATCAGCCGGATCGCATCGGACTGGTGCTCGATACCCAGGGGTGGGTGGAGATCGACGATCTTCTGCACGCCGCCGCGGCCCACGGATTCCGCTTCACCCGGGCCGAACTCGACCACGTGGTCGCCTCCAACGACAAGCAGCGCTTCGCCGTCGACGGCACCCGCATCAGGGCCAGCCAGGGGCACACGGTGGCGGTGGACCTGGGCCTGCCGGAGGCCGAACCGCCCGCGTACCTCTACCACGGCACCGTCGCCACGGCCCTGGACGCCATCCGCGCCGAAGGCCTGCGCCCCATGGCCCGCCACCACGTGCACCTGTCACCCGACCGCGAGACAGCGACGCGCGTGGGGGCACGCCGGGGCCGGCCCGTGGTGCTGACGGTGGACGCCGGCGCGATGCGCGCGGCCGGGCACGTGTTCCGCATCAGCGCCAACGGGGTGTGGCTGGCGGACGCCGTGCCTCCGGAATTCCTGCGTTTTCGATAACCCTGCACAAGTAGGAGCGGGCGAGCGGGAATTCACGGGATGACTGTCGGATCATCCCCCTAATCTGTTCTCGTTCCGGGATCAGTGAGGGGGGCACCTCGCGATCACCGACCATCCCTGTGACCACGCGAGGTGACACTCCATGACGTCCGACTCCCTTTCCTCATCGGACCTCCCCGGCGGCACGAAAGCCGCCGCTCCGACCGCAGCCGCGACCGCGACCGCAGCCGAGGTGAACAACTTCCAGGTCGACCTGCGCGGCCTGGTCGACCTGCTCTCCCACCACCTCTACTCCAGCCCCCGCGTCTACGTCCGCGAACTCCTGCAGAACGCCGTCGACGCCGTCACCGCCCGCCACGCCCACGAACCCGACGCGCAGGTCCGCATCCGCCTGTCCGCGTCCGCCGACCACGTCACCATCGAGGACTCCGGCATCGGCCTGACCGCCGCCGAGGCCCACTCCCTCCTCGCCACCATCGGCCGCAGCTCCAAGCGCGGCGGCAACGGCACCGACCCCGACATCCGCGGCCTGGAAACCACCCGTCAGGAGTTCCTCGGCCAATTCGGCATCGGCCTGCTCGCCTGCTTCGTCGTCGCCCGCCAGATCAGGGTCGTCACCCGCTCCGCCCGCGACCCCCTGGCCGCTCCCGTGGAATGGCTGGCCACGGACGACGGCTCGTACACCGTGCGCGAACTGCCCCACGAGGCCCGCCCGGAGCCCGGCACCACCGTCCACCTGGAGGCCCGCCTCGGCGCCGAGGAGTGGACCGAAGCCGCCAGGGTCGAGCGGCTCGCCCGCGACTACGGCTCCCTCCTTCCCTACGAGATCACCTTCGACGACGGCCTCGGCGGCGCCCCGCGCCCCGTCACCGACCGGCCCGCCGTGTGGGACCGCGCCTTCCCCACCCCGGCCGCCCGCCGCGTCGCGCTCGCCGGACACTGCGCCGCCCTCTTCGGCTTCACCCCCCTCGACAGCATCGACCTCGACCTGCCGGTCGCCGGGATCCGCGGCGTCGCGTACGTCCTGCCCGACCCGACCAGCCCCGCCCACCGGGCCGGACACCGCGTCCACCTCAAGGGCATGCTGCTGACCGACCAGGCGGACAACCTGCTGCCCGACTGGGCGTTCTTCGTCCGCGTCGTCCTCGACACCGACACGCTGCGCCCCACCGCCTCCCGCGAGAACCTCTACGACGACGAGACCCTGGCCGCCGTACGCGAAGCCCTCGGCGCCCGCATCCGGGCCTGGCTGGCCGAGCTCGCCGCCGGCGAACCCGAGCGGCTGGCAACCTTCCTGAGCGTCCACCACCTCGGCGTGAAGTCGCTGGCCAGGCACGACGGCGAACTGCTCGCGCTGATGCTGCCCTGGCTGCCCTTCGAGACCAGCGACGGCTCGATGAGCCTTGAGGAGTTCGCGGCCGCCCACGCCGACATCCACTTCACCCGCACCGTCGAGGAGTTCCGCCAGATCGCCCCGATCGCGGCGGCCCACGGCCTCGGCGTCATCAACGCCGGCTACACCTACGACGCCGACCTGCTGGCGCTGCTGCCCTCCGTACGCCCGGACCTCAAGGTCACCGAGCTCGACGCGGGGGCCGTCACCGAACGCCTCGACCCCGTCGCCACCGAGGTCGAACTGGCCCTCGCCGGCTTCCTGGCCACCGCCCGCACCCGCCTGGAGTCCCAGAGCTGCGACGTGGTGCTGCGCGCCTTCCAGCCCGTGGCCGTCCCCGCCCTCTACCTCGACGACCGCCAGGCCCGCCAGGAACGCGACCGCACGGCCGCGCTCGACAACGCCGACTCCCTGTGGAGCGGCATCCTCGGCTCCCTGCGCGGCTCCGGCCCCCGGGCCCGCCTGGTCCTCAACCACAACAACCCGCTGATCAGGCGCATCGCGGGCCTCCCCGACCCCACCCTGACCGGCACGGCAGTCGAATCCCTCTACGGGCAGGCCCTGCTGATGTCCCAGCGGCCCCTGCGCCCGGCGGACTCCACCCTGCTCAACCGGGCCTTCCTCGGGCTCCTGGAATGGGCGACCCACTCCACCCCGGACCAGGAGGACGGCAAGTGACCGCCATGACCAACGAAGAGATCCGGCAGGGACTGCAGCAGAACCGCGGCCTGCCCCACGGTGCGGCCCGCAACGCGCAGGCCGAGGCCCTCACCGCGGCCGCCGAGGTCAGCGGGGACCCCGCGCTGTTCCGCCACGCGCTGATCACCCAGATCGACGCCTACGAGTACAGCGCCGAACGCACCCGCATGGTCATCCCGTTCGCCCGCCTCCTCCAGGAGTACGACCGCGACCCCGCGGCCTTCGACGGCTCCGCGGCCCACTCCCTGTTCTGGCGCTTCAAGTGGGTGGCCGGCCGGATCGTCGAATCCCCCGAGATCCCCATCGAGACGGTCACCCGCTGGCTCGACGACATGGAACGGCGCTACCGGATCGCCGGGTACAGCGAACGCGCAGTGCGCCAGTCCGAGTTCTACCTCGCCCACGCCACCGGCGACCGCGAGCGGGCCGAACGGGCCATCGCCCGGTGGCGGGCCGCCGACCGTGACGCCATGAGCGACTGCCGCGCCTGCGAGACCCACACCCAGGGCTGGTTCTGGGCCGACCGGGGCGAGGACGCGAAGGCGATCGAGGTCTGGGAGCCGGTCCTCGGCGGCGGCCAGACCTGCATGGAGGAGCCGCACCGGGTCCTCGCGCGCTCCCTGCTGCCCCTCGTCCGGCTCGGCCGTGCCGACGAGGCCCGCTCCCACCACCTGCGCGGATACCGCCTGGCCCGGGGCAAGGAAAGCCTGCTGCGTTCCATCGGCGAGCACATCGAGTTCTGCGCCCTGACCGGCAACGAGGCCCGCGGCCTGGAGATCCTCTCCGAACACGCCGTCCACCTCGTCCCGCTCGCGGACGTCGACACCCAGATGGAGTTCTTCGGCGGGGCGCTCGTCCTGCTGCACCGGCTGAACCGGATCGGGCACGGCGCGGACCTGTCCGTCCCCTACGAGGGCACCCCGCGCACCGTCGACGAGCTGTACGGCATCCTCCACGGCCAGGCCCTGGCGATCGCCACCCGCTTCGACGCCCGCAACGGCAGCAGCCGGGTCTCGGACGAGCTGCGCGAGCGGATCGGGCGGGAACCGCTGCTCGGCGTCCTCCCGCTGGGGGTGCGAAGCGCCGGACTGCCCCGGGCCGTGCCGGTGACCCCCGCGCCGGCCGTGGCCCCGGCCCGGCCGCAGCCCCCCGGGGCCGGTCTCGACGCCCTCGTGGAGCGGGCCCGCACCGCACGCGACTCGGGTCACCCGGGGGCGGACGCCCTGTGGGCGGAGGTGGCCCTACGGGTCTGCGCCCTCCCCGAATCGGAGGCGGACCCGCTCGTCACCGCCGACGTGGCCGACCAGCAGGCCCTGGCCGCCGCGCGGGCCGGCGCGAAGGAGGCGCCGCAGCTGCTGGCGGACGCCCGCGACCGGTACCGGGCGCTGGGACGGGCGGAGCGCGTGGCCCTCGTCGAGCTCCGGCTGGCGACCGTCGCCGCCCAGTCCGGGGAGGAGCCGGGGCGGGTCCGGGAACTGCTGGCGACCGCCCTGCGCGCCGCCGAGGCACTGGACCCGGCCGAACCGCTGCGGACGCGGCGGATCGCGCTCGCGGAGCTGTCCTCGATGCGCGTGGAGTCGTACCTGCGCACGGTCGAGGCCACGCGCACGCAGGACCACGGGCACGGCGACGGCCACGAGCACGGGCATGGCCACGACCACGGGCACGGGGAGGAGCACGGCCACGAGGTGCTGGTGGCCGAACTCGGCGCGTTCGTCGCCGCCTACGGTCCGGACCTCGCGGACCTGACCGCCGAGGCCGAGGAGATGCTGGGCCGGCTGGCACTCTCCGGGGGCGACACCGACCGGGCCCTGCCCCTGCTGGCCTCCGCCGCGGCCCGGGTGGTCGAGGCCGACCGTCCGTGGGAGGCCGTGGACCCGCTCGTGCTGCGGGCCGGGGTACTGGTGTCGCTGGAGCGGCCCGAGGAGGCCGAGCAGGCGGCGCGGTCCGCCCTGGAGCACGCCGCCGAGGTCGTCGACGCCGAGCAGCAGGGCATCGTACGGATCACCCTCGCGGACGTCCTGCTGCGCCGGGGCTCGGCGGCGGAGGCCGCCGAGCACGCCCTGACGGCGGCGCACTGGTTCGACCAGGCCGGCCTGACCTCCGAGGGGGGCGCCCAGGCCCGGCTGCTGCTGGCCCGGGCCTACGCCGGGGAAGGCCGGACCGCCGACGCGGCGGAAGTGCTCCAGTCCACGCTGGCCGATCTGCTCCAGCACGGTGAGGGCCAGGCCGTCTCGGCGCGGGACTTCCTGGGCAACCTGCTGCGGGAGCTGCGCGATGCGCGGGGCGCGGCGGAGCAGTTCCTGCTGGCGGCGGAGCTGGTGCAGGGCTGGGAGGACCCGCGTCCGCAGGCGGGCTTCGCCCAGGCGGCCGCCGACTGCCTCTCCGACGCCGGTCTGGCCGAGGAGGCCGTCGCCGCCTACGAGCGCGCCCTGGAACTGCGCCGGCTGACCGGGGAGGCCGTCATCTCCGAGGCCAGGATCCTGCGTTCGCTGGCCTGGCTGGGGCTGCGCGAGACCGTCACGGACGCGACGACGGCCGCCGCCCGGACCCGGATGGACGAGGCGGCCGGGGTCCTGGAGGGCGCCCTGGCCCTGGACCCGGAGGATCCGGAGCTGCGGTCCGAGCTGGCCCAGACCTGGCACCAGCTGGCACAGGTGCTGGACCGGCGGGTCACTGCCGAACTCCCCGACGGGGACGGGGACGGTGCCGAAGACGGCCGGGAAAGCCAGGAAGGACGGGAAGGACGGGACGGAAGCGGCGGCTCCCCGGCCCGGGGCACGCTGGGCGCGGCGGGCATCGAGGCGCTGCGGCTGGAGGAGGTCGGGCTCTGGGAGCGGGCGGCCGCGCTCTACTGCGCGCTCGGGACCGCGTACCTCCAGGAACGCTTCCAGTGCCTGAACAACGCCGCCTGGACGGATCGGGAGCTGGGACGGCCTGCGACGGGCGCCGCCCGGATCGCCGCGCTGATCGAGGAGGTCGGGGCGCTGCCCGAGGGGACCGCTCCGGAGTGGCTGCTGCCGCAGGCGGAGCGGGTCGTCACGCACCTGACGGCCTGAGCACACGACCGGCCCGGGGGGGGGGGGGGGGGGGGGGGGGGGGGGGGGGGGGGGGGGGGGGGGGGGGGGGGGGGGGGGGGGGGGGGGGGGGGGGGGGGGGGGGGGGGGGGGGGGGGGGGG